>CAKUVB010000077.1 GCA_934693215.1 uncultured Candidatus Melainabacteria bacterium | reverse complement strand
GTTATGGAGTAATCCATAACTTCTTTTTTTATTTTATATTTAATGGCTCTGTTGGGTCTGGAATATATTGTTTATATTTAGGATAATCATCTCTTAACCTTGGTGGTAAACTGTAAAACGCATTTTCAGGCTTTATTTTATATTTTGAAATATCAAGATTAATCCCAGATTCTTTCTTATAATTGTCTTTAAATAGGTACGGATACCACTCGTAACCAGCTAATTTACCTTTATTACCTTCCCTAATAACATCATCTATATATTGCTGACTATATTTAGGAATATCAGGATATTTTTTTATAAATTCCTGAATTGGCATATTTCCTCGTTCACTATTTCTTGCTGAAGTTGCTAACATAAAATTAGGAGCTTCATTTTCACCACCCAAAGAATCCGCATGAATATGTTCTACAGAAGCTCTAGAAGGCATAACTAAACGATTGCAAATTTCTTGGTCTGTTCTATCTGCATATTTAACAACAAACGCATTCATACTATCACTTGATGTCGGAAGATTTTCTGCGATATCAATTATCTCTGCCATTTCATCTTTATAATCAGGTACATACTTCCTTTGTAAGCTTCTAACTAAATCTATAGGTCTATGCTCATTATCAATATACTTATCATGTGGCATATTATTAATTGAATAACGAGCTTTAGAATATGATTTTTTTGCATCAAGCATTTTATCTTCTGGTAATGTTTTAATATTTTCTTTTACGTTATCTAATATGTCATTACATTGAATCTTTACAAGCTTATCTATAAAAGTTTTTCTTTTAAATCTATGTTTTAAATCTTCTTCCGGTAATAATATTCTCTCTCTTGCTTCTGCTAATTCATCAAACACTTTTGTTCTATTTTTCTCTGAAATTTTCTCTGAAGCCTTTTCTATAGAATTAAAAACTTTATTTTGATGAGATATCAATCCTCTTATTGAATAAGGATATTGAGCTCTTAATATTTCAGAAACACTCATATTTTTATTTTTTTTATTTACTTCACAAAAGAAGCTATACATTCCTCTTTCTACAGGTAACATACTTTCTGTATGTTCTCCTAGAATATGTAATTTGCCAGCTGTAGATTGTTTTTTATTCAAAGCACTACAAATACCATCAACTTCATTTGGTCTTAGTATTATAACCCCGCTATAAGGATCTCTAATACGACTTAACTTCATCAAGAATTTACCATTAGAAGTTGCAGAACCAAACGATGGAGATGTTCGAATAAAAACATCACTCGTAACTCCCGTATTAAACTTTGGAGTTGTTACTACATTATTTGTAGCACGATTAACAGATTTGTTAGCTATTTTACCATTATTAAAAAATGGTAAGTTTACACACAACATATTCATACACATATCACCTTATACATTAAAACATTTTTTAGGTACTTTTTGCTAATTTATACACAAATGTTTACAATTGAAAAAAGTTCATTTAAATTTGGATAATACCCTTCTTCATATAAAGCTTTGAATATACTAAACGTTCGTGGTGCTAATTCTATAACTTTTTCACTATCCAAATATAACCCCTCAACAAACCTTGCAAATAATTCTGTTGGCTCATTATAATATTTATTCATTTTATTTATTTTTCGAGAGATTGAATTTTGTTTTCGCTGACAAGATTTTAAACGTAAATATGCTGCAAATTCTTGAGGAATATCAGGAAACTCCTGCTCTAAATTCATTATAGAATACGTTTTATACGAAAACCAATTCAACACTTTTATTGCATCATATTTAAGTAAATGCTTTACATCTGAAAATCTTGCATATTTATGGAAAGGTTTAAATTTTTCATTTCTTTTGAATTCAGGATACTTGCTTTTTATAATTCGTTCTTGTTGTTTTATCGTATTTTTAATGTTTTCTTTTTGGATATATAGTTTTTCTAATTTCGAGTTTTCATCAACCCAATTTGTAACAGCATACAATTCATCATAGATAAATTCGTCACTTTGATTAAATATAGGCAAAAAATCCTTACATATATTTTTTTTGTTAAAAACAATATAGTGAGAAAATTCATGAATAAGTGTTGGTATAATTCTATCTTCTCTCAACACCCTTGAAATATCAATACGATTTCGTCTAAAAAATCCTTGATGCCCCAAAGCTTTGGTTGTTGTATGAACCTCTATACCTAATGATTTAAAATAATTTATGATTTCTTGTTTTTTTACTAATTCGTTTCGTGTACAACCCATTTCATATAATCTTCACTACAATTTATTACAGGTACTGCTATAACTTCAGGAACACTATATGGATGAATGTCGTTTATCAATGAATTTATTTTTTCAAAGTTATCTCTTACTGTTTTTATTGTAAGCAGAATTTCTTTTTCCTTACAAAAATCACCGTCCCAAGAGAAAATAGACTCAACCTTATCAGTCATACTAACACAAGCTGCTAAATGATGCTTCACTAACAAATCCGCAATCTCTTTTGCTGATTTTCTATCAGGAACTGTACAATAAACAAGTATAATATCCATAATATGAATATCTCCCCCTATATTTCCAACTATATCAGGTATATTATATCAATAATGCGATATAATGCAAATTGTAATATTTTCTTAAAATATCTTATCCGGATTCAAAATATTTTTAGGGTCAAATACGGCTTTTATTTTTTTCATATATTCAAGAGCAACTTTATCTATTGCCATTGGGATATATTTTTTCTTTTCTGAACCTATACCATGTTCTCCAGATAAAGTTCCATCAAGCTCGATAGTCAACTTGTACATTTCTTCTTTAGCTTTAATATAATTTGCGTATTCTTGTTTATCCTCTAGATTTAAAGCTATTTGAGGGTGCACATTACCATCTCCAACATGCCCGATAACACAAGTTTGTAATTGATATTTTTGACAGATTTTATTTATACCTTCTACTAGCTTTGGCAAATTTGAACGAGGTACTATCATATCATCAGTTACAACATCAGGTCTTAACTTTGCAGTAGCAGCAAAAGATGCTCTCCTTGCGGTCCATATTCTTTCATATTCTTCTTTCGTATTAGAAATCGTAATCCCTGAGGCTTTAGATTTTAGTAAAACCTCTTTCAATTTATTACTATCTTCAATAACAGAATTTTCGCTACCTTCTATCTCAATAATTAATGCTGCCGTTTTATCCGTAGCTAAATTGGCAGGATAAAACTTTTCTACCGTATTGATTGCATTATTATCCATAAAATCTATTGTTGACGGAAAAATCTTTGAATCAATAATATTATTTACTGAAACAGTTGCATCACATATAGAATCAAAATAAGCTAGCATAACTCTTGAAGTTTCAGGCTTTGGTATTAATTTTAATGTAGCTTCAACAACAATACCTAATGTTCCTTCACTACCAATAAAAATTTGCGACAAAGGATATCCTGTTGCATTTTTTATTGTATTACTTCCTGTTATCATCAAACTCCCATCAGCCAAAACGACCTTCAAGCCTAAAACATAATCTTTTGTTGTTCCGTATTTAAAAGTTTTTGGGCCTCCTGCAGATTGAGCTATTGCACCACCTATCGTAGATACTCTCAAATTTGAAGGGTCAGGAGGAAAGAATAAACCAATTTCTTCAACAGCTTTTTGCAAATCGCCAACCACAACTCCAGGTTGAACAATAGCTGTCATATCTGTTTTATTTATTCTTTTTATTTTATTCATTTTTGAAAAATTCATAACAATACCACCAAAATCTGGTAAGCAAGCTCCAATAAGATTAGTTCCTGCACCTCTTGCTGTTACGGGTATGTCATGAAGATTTGCATACTTAACAACATGTTGAACTTCTTCTATTGTTTCCGGAAAAATTACAACATCAGGAGTTTTCTCTGATTTTCTGGTATTTGTACCATCTTGAGAATATACATAACATTCCTCAAGACTTGATAAAATACTATCTTTTGGTAAAAACTTTTCTAATTCTTCCTCTATTTTATTCTTCGTCAACATAAGATGTTAGTCTTTCTATACTTTTGTTTAGTTTTGCAAGTTGTCTGTCAACACTTGATATTTTCTTGGTTATTTGAGTATTATCATTAGCTTCAACAAGTTCTGTTAGTTTATTAATCTTATCTTCTAACATATCTATTTTATCTTGTTGAACATTAAATTTTTCCTCTATTGAATCAAATACTGAATAATCAAACCTATCAGGCATTTCTATATTTCTAATTAACGATTTAACAGATTCTATATCATCTATTTTTTCAACCTTATCTAATATAGAAGAAAGAGTTGCACCTGCACAATCAACCCATTCTGCGATAGCAACAAGAGATTGATTAACAATACTACTATGTCTACTATTTTCTTCTAATGAATTTTGAATTGCAGAAATAGATGTATGAACATCTGTCAAATCATAACTTTCTGCTAAATTTCTTGTTCTTTCATCAATATCGTCTACGACTAATCTAAAACTTTCAAGATTTTCTTTCAATAAATTAGCCGAATTTTCAGAAGTTAAAAGCAACTTATTAGTTCTTGTACTAATACTTACAACGTCCTCGTTCATTTTTTCGACACTAGCACCTATTTCATCAATTTCAGCTTGTGAAATTTGATTTTTAATACTATCTACAACAAGAACAATATCATCTACTTTTTTACGAATATCTTCTAATTCTTCATCAGGAGCAACGGCTTGAAGCTCTTTCATTGCAATTCTTAGTTTTGCAATATCTGATTCAACATCTTGCAAACTATATGTATAATTTGCCTTGCAATCACCTGATTGAATAGTTAATAAATGTTTTTTAACTTCTTCGAATTCTTTTTGAAGTTCATCATTATTAGCAACTGTTTCAAGTTGAGATTTTACCTCATTTAATTCTTTTTTAATAGTATTATCTGTAACAGAATCTATTTTAGATTTTACATCTTCAAAACCTTTTTCTAATGAATTATCCACTACAGAATCTAGTTTATTCTGAATATCGCTTATTCCATCTTGAATCGTTGATTCTACATCTTCAAATCCACTTGTAATTGATTTATCAACTAAAGAATCTAGTCTAGAATTAATATCAGCAAAGCCTTTTTCTAACTCATAATTATCAGATAAATCATCTAATTTTTTATGAATATCGTCAATATCATTCTTATCAGCTAATGAATCAATTATCTCTGCCTTATTAGAGGTTAATTTCGAAAGGATATCAGATTTTGTTTCCGAAATATCTGATTTTAGAATATTTGCATTTTCTTGAATACTATCTATAATTTCTGCTTGTTCTACCTCAAAAGATATTTGATCAAGAATTTTTACAGTTTGACTAAGCAAATCTGATTTTAAGTTTGAAAGTTTTTCTGATAATAATGTTTCTACTGACGTTTCATCAAGTTTTTTATTAAAATCACTCAATAAATCAGCAGTGTTTGTTTGTACAATATTATTTATTTCTTCTATATTAGGTAATCTTGTCAAATCTTCTGTTGTGGAAAGAGCTTTTAAACGTTCTCGTTGTTCAAAAACAACACCTTTAATTTCATCAAGTTGCTCTGCTAAGGTGTTTCTAGTCAAAGTATCAACATTAGAAGATATTGAATCCATCTTTTGTTCAATTGATTCAATATTAGACAAAATTAATTTATCTGCATTTTCTGTATTTTGAGCAGAAAAATCTAATTTATCAAGCTTATTCTCTACTGTTTCTAATTTATTTATACATACTTCTACTTGTTCTTGTGAAGAATATTTTTCAATTTGTTCTACAATATTTTCAAAATAACTTTTCAAAATATTGTTCAAACTTGTTATTTGACCTTTTATATCTTCAACTTTATCAAATATCTGATTTAGATTATTAAATTCAGCTTTAACTTCTTCAATATTTGCCGCAAATGCTTCATTAAATTCTAATTTTAATGACTTTAACAAATCCTCTGAATGTGCAAATTTTTCAAATACTTCATCAAAATGTAATTTTGATGCCAGAGTTAATTTATCTGTATTGGTAAACAATGCACAAGAAACTGATGCTAATTCTTCTTTCACAATATTTAATTGACGAGTTGTATCTTCATCAATATTTTCATCTAATTGTTTTATAGAAGATTGAAGAGTATTTATCAATTCCGATATACTATCAGCCTTTTCTATAACTGATTTTTGAATAAGCTCTTCAACCTCAGACAATCTTGATTTCATAGATGCACTTAATGACGAAATATGAGCCACATTATCAGATTCTGAATTTTTGATATTTGCATTAACTTCTACAAACTCAGCTTGAATATCATTTAATTTATCAGTAAGTTTTTCTACATCTGCATCTGAAGAAACAATAGTTCTAACATTATTTATATCACTTATTATATTTGACAATATTGAATTAATATCATTAAATCGATTTTCTATATTTTCAGAAGTTGCTTTTATCAAATCTTCTTCTCTGGTTGATTTAGATTCAATTACATCTTTAATATAATTATTAACTTCATCAAGTTTATTTGATAAATCTGTTATTATACTACTACTTTTTTCAGTTGAAATTGATGATATATAATCTTTTAAAGTATATTGCAAATCATCTATTTCTGATTTTAATGAAGACAAATCTTCAACAGTTAATTTTGTTGAATTAAGTGTATTTAACTCTCTAGACACATTTACAAGTGTGCCTTCAACTTGATTAAACTTATCTTCTATTTCATCTTTTGAAGATAATGATGTTTTTAAAGTTTCAATATTAGTCAACAAATCTTTAAATTGATTTTCTGAATTTTCTTGAATGTTCTTTAGTTTGTTATCAATTAAACTTTGAGAATTATTCAACATAGCAAGAGATTCTGATTTTAGACTTTGTAATAATTCATTAATCTTTATATCTGAATTCTGAGCTATTGATTTTATTTCATCTACAGAATTTAATAATTCATCAACTAAATCCGTTTTTTGTGTATCTTGTTTTTGTTCAATTAATCCAACAATTTTTTCTAGATTATTTATTTTTGAATAAATACTATCACAATTTTCTTGTAATACTGATAAATCATTACTATCTAGCTCTTGTATTTTTTTGATTAATTCTTCAAACTTAAAATTGATATTATCATGTATTCCGATAGATGATTGCTCAAACCCTGATTTTATTCCAATTATTTTATCAACTAAACTAGAGATTTTTTCTTGAATAGAGTTTTTAGACTCATCTATACTTTGTAATATTGATTGCTCTGAAATTTCTATATGAGATACCAATTGAGATATTTTATTTATGTTTTCACTTAATTCAGCTTTAACAAAACTTCTCAAATTCTCATAATTATCTGACAATACTGGTATAGCAGAATCAATTTTATTTAAAATTTCAGTTTTATTATCTAATGCAGAATCTCTTATACTTGAGTTTAAAGCAGCAAATTCTTGAATAATAGAATCTACAGATAAAGCAAGCGTATTCATAGATTCTTGGGAAACATTCAATATAGAATTATTTGAAGCCTCAATTGCAGATTGAAAGGCTGATAAAATGTTTCTGACCTTTTGAACAACCTCTTGAGTTTGGTCTGACTGACTGCCTGCTGATTCTTCAACTAAAGTCAAAACTCTAGCTACTGTATCACTTATCTCCGCTGATGAAGAATTCAAATTATCTTTTATTATTGCTTCTAAAGATGAAACTGAGGTTGATACAAAATTTTCTATAGATGTTTTATTATCAACTATCGATTCTGCCAATTTATTTATAATAAAATCTTTTGAAGAATCTATATTTGAATGAACCTCTTGAATTTTTGTATTACGTTCACTGGTTGAAGATGCGATTAATTGTAAAAGATTTTCTTCCAAACCTCTGATATCAGAAGTCAACACATCAATATATTCTTTTACTGTAAGAGTTTGTAATTGTTCTACAATATCATTATTAGACTCTTTTATTGTATTTAAGATATTTCCTAAAAGTTCCTGTTTTGTGTTAGTAAGCTTTTCTGACAAACTATTAACTCTTGTATTAACAG
>CAKUVB010000076.1 GCA_934693215.1 uncultured Candidatus Melainabacteria bacterium | reverse complement strand
TATAAACCAAAAAACTTTAATGGTTCAGCTACTGATTTAGTAAACTTATATACAACAGAACCAGAAAAGATTTTATCTCAATTTAAAAATAACGGGGTTAATGATAATAATAAAGAAAAATTCGCTATTTTTAAAGCATTAAATCCTGAAATGGAAAATATTGATAATGAAGTAAAAAAATATACACCAAAAGAAATTGACCAAATCGTTGATGATGTACATGATGCAGTTACTGGCTGGTGGTTTTTATTTGGTGGAGGAACAAAAGATAATAAACTAAAAAATACAGTTAAGAAAATTGACGAAGGTAATGTATTACAAGTTCTTGACAAATATAAAGAAAAACATGACGAATCTTTAGCTTATGCTATTGATGATGATACTTCTGATGAAGATCAGAATGAACTTGGTACAAGTATAATAACAGCATTAGTAAAAAAAGCAGACGAAGTTGGGGTTAATATAACTTCAATTATTGCAAATAATAGTACAGATAAAAATGCTCCTGCTGAATATGTAGTTGTTAATGTTCCGGGAGTAAAAGCTGGTGAATCAGCAACTGCTGATGATGTATTTGAAAAAGTTGTTGATGCTTTAGAAGAAAAAATAAAAGTATCTATGTCAATTCAAGCTGGTGATGAAAAAGCAATAAACGAAAATAAACAAGTAGCTTTATTAACATTTGCTTCACAAGCTGATGCTGATAAAAATGGTAAAATCGAAGGTGATGAAGTTGCTAAGTTTAAAGAACTTTGTGCAGAAATTGGTATTTCTGTAAATTCTTTAATAGAATCAATGGAAGGCAAAGACGAAGCTTCATATACTGAAGATGAAAAAGCTATCAAAAATATATTTGCTGAAGGTGGATATGGTCAAGCTTATGCAGAGCAAGAAGCTGTAGATATGGCAGGTAATTCAATAAATACTGCAATTTCACAAAATGATGCAGAAACATTAGATGATATTATTTCTACTGAAAATATTAATGCTGATAATGTTGAAGATATATTATCAAAAATAGATAAAGAAGAAACTGCATATCAAACATATACAGGTACTGCAGGTGCATATAGCACATCTTACAAAACCTCTAATTTAAAACGACTTGTTGAACGTGATTCTAAATATTCTGAAGTTATTATTAAGGCATTAGTAGAAAAAGCTGAAGCAAATGGAGTAGATGTTTCTGATATCGTAAAATCTTCAAACGGTTCATATTATACAGCATCTGCATTTGCTAAAACGGGTGAAGATGTAACTCAAGCTCAATATGCTTATGATGTAATTTCCAAATTAAGAGCAAAAATCAAAGAAGAAGCTAACCAAGAAGAATATCAATTAATTTAATAAAAATAAACAGTTAATACTTAAAAAGCTCGAAATGAATAATTTTCGAGCTTTTTAGTGTTGGATAATTTTTTTTTTTTTTTTTTCAAAAAGAAAGCCTTGCAAGTTGTGCAAGACTCAAAAATATACATTTACCCCACTAATTTTATATCATAAATGTTTTTTTTAGTCAACATCTTAAATCTTTAATTTTTTATAAAAAAATAATTAAATATAATTATTTCTTTTATATTATTTCAAGTTTATAATCAAACTAAAGTAGTGAGGTGTATTATATGAATGTTAATGATGCGTTGGTTATGATTTTAGCAGGCGGAGAAGGTAAAAGGCTTTATCCTTTAACAAAAGATAGAGCAAAACCTGCAGTTCCGTTTGGTGGAAGGTACAGAATTATAGATTTCGTATTGAATAATTTTGTGAATTCAGGTTTTCAACGTATAAAAGTTTTAACTCAGTATAAATCTGACTCTTTGAATAAACATATTGTTAGAGGTTGGGCTTTGTCTCCGTTTTGGAATCAATTTGTTGAGCTTGTTCCTGCTCAAATGAGAACCGGCGGTTCTTGGTATCAAGGAACTGCAGATGCAGTTTATCAAAACCTTTTGCATATTATTGATGAAGATCCAAAGTATGTGTGTGTGTTTGGTGGTGACCATATTTATAAAATGGACGTATCACACATGCTAAAATTCCATAAGAAAAATAATGCTGCATTGACTATTTCTGCAATCCCAATACCTATAGAACAGGCTTCTGAATTTGGTATTATGGAGGTTGACGAAAATTGGCGTTTAGTTAATTTTGTTGAAAAACCCAAAGAAACTCCAAGAGCAATGCCTGATAATCCTAATATGTGTTTAGCTTCAATGGGGAATTATATTTTTGATAGAAATGTGTTGGTTGAAGCTTTAAATGAAGATGCTGATATTGAAGAATCTCACCATGACTTTGGGAAAAATGTAATACCAATGTTATTAAATCAAGGTAAAAATATTTGTGTATATAACTTTAAAGAAAATAAATTTGCGGGTATGTCGCCTAGAGAAAAAGGCTATTGGCGAGATGTAGGGTGTATTGATGCGTATTGGCAAGCTAATATGGATTTGTTGGATTATGACCCTGAATTGAATCTTTATTCAAAAGAATGGCCATTGAGAACTTATAATTACAATTATCCGCCTGCAAAATTTATTTGGAAACAAGGTGACAGAGTCGGCATGGCTACAGATTCCATGATTTCTGAAGGTTGCATTGTATCAGGTGGTATATTATCACGTTGTATATTGTCGCCAAAAGTTAGAATTAACAGTTATTCTCAGGTTTCAGAATCAATTCTTATGGAGAATGTCACAATAGGACGTCACTCAGAAATTAGACGTGCTATAATAGATAAGAATGTAGATATTCCTGAATATACAAAAATCGGTTTTAGTCGAGAAGATGATGAACGTAGAGGTTTTTATGTATCTGAAGGAGGAGTAACGGTTGTTCCTAAAGGGGCGAAGTTATAGTATTGTAATTTTAGTTTAAATATCAAGAGTGGAGAATGGTGATGGAAGAAAACAAAGAATTAAAACCTTTTAATACGGGGAAATTTCTAAACTTTGCGTTAGGTTTCCTTGGATTGCAATTTGCGTGGCAGATGAGAATTATACTTTCTGCTCCCGTAACAGAAGGATTAGGAGCATCACCGTTTATATATGGCTTAATTTGGTTAGCAGGTCCTTTTACAGGTATGGTTGTTCAACCTTTAATTGGTGCGATTAGTGATAATACAAAATCAAAATTTGGTAGACGTCGTCCATATTTATTTATGGGGGCTTTGATTGCTGCGATTGCATTATGTGCGTTCCCAAATTCAGCTAATATTGCAGGATTTTTAGGACATACTTTTGGCTTTCCTATTCCAGTATGGTTAGGTTTATTTATAGCAGCTATTATGATTTGGATAATTGATGCTTGTATTAATATTGCACAAGGACCATATAGAGCTTTGATTCCTGATGTTGTCCCTCAAAAACAACATGCCGTTGCTAATTCTTATATAAGTCTAGCTATTGGATTAGGCTCTGTAATAGCAGCTGGAACAGCTCCATTTTTGCAATATGTTTGTCATTATCAAATGTCAGTAACTGCACAATTTGTTATGGCTGCATTGGCATTTCTTCTTGCTATGACTTGGACTTGTATGACTATTAAAGAAAAAGATTCAAGAAATCTTGGTAATGATGGCTCTACAGAAGTTGTCGAGAAATCAAATTTCTTCAAAGATTTGAAAGAGTTTTTCTTATTATCACCTCAAGTTGGCAGAATTTGTTTAATGCAATTCTTTACTTGGATTGGTATGATGTGTTTGATGATATTCTTTACAAGTTATGCAATTCATACAGTTTATCAAATCCCAGATTTGAGCAATTTAACTCCAGCTTTATCTGCAAAATTCTCAGATTTACAAGTAAAGGCTACAAATTATTCATCAATTTGTTTTGCTATATTTAACTTAATATGTTTTATAATTGCTATTCCAATTGGAGTTTTGGCTCAAAAATTCGGAAACAAAAAAGTGCATATTATTTCATTGTTATCTATGGTTCTTGCATATTTAGGATTAGGAATTTTTAATCATAATCCGGTAGTAGTTGCAACATTTATGGCATTATCAGGTATTGGTTGGGCAAGTGTTTGTGCATTACCTTTTGCAATGCTTTCTAAATTTATTATTCCCGGAACAGAAGGTTCTGTAATGGGGATTTTTAACATATTTATTGCAGGTCCTCAGGTTGTAGTTTGTACATTAGTTTCGTGGTTAATAAAAAAATGTGTATTCACAATGCCTGATGGTGTAAATTATCATTGGGAATATGCGTTCTTTGTTGGTGCAGCTTGTTTATTGTTAGCCGCAATTACAACATTATCTATCAAGGAATCTAAATAATGGCTGAGGAAATTGTAATATTTTCAGGCAAACAATATTCAGGAAAGGACACTGCAGCAAAAATTCTTCTTGCTGAGTGTCCTGAATATAAAAGATGTGCTATGGGAGATATTATTAAGCTTGAATATGGTAGATTACACAATTTGTCTTATGAAGAAATTGAAACTAACAAAGCTAAATATCGTGCAGGTTTAATAGAACTTGGAAATTGGGGTAGAAGTCAATCTCCAGATTATTGGTTACACAAAATACTTGAAGTTGACGGAAAAATTATGGTTACTGATGTTCGTGTTCCTCATGAATATGATGTGTTTAAATCTGCAGGTGCATTAACGATTAGAATAGAAGCTTCTAGAGAAATTCGTATGCAAAGAGGTTCTTTAGTTGGAGAAGATGATATTACCGAAGTTGGTCTTGATAATATAAAAGATTGGGATTTTGTTATTGAAAATAATTCTTCTTATGATGATTTTAAAATGAAAGTTCTTGAATTGAAAAAATATCTATAGTATTATTACTTTCGTTAAGAGGGAGTATGAAGTACTATGAGTACATTAGATATAATTGTTCCGGTTTTTAATGAAGAAGACTGTTTAGGTGAGATTCTAAGACGTTTAACAGGAGTGAGAGATTCGTTAAAGGCTTCTTTAGACGTTAGTTTTTTGTTTGTAAATGATGGCTCTAAAGATAAGAGTGCTGATATTTTAAAAACTTTTGCTGAAAAATTTGAGTATGTAAAAGTTATTAATTTTGCAAGAAATTTTGGACATCAAATTGCCGTTACTGCAGGAATTAATAATACAAATGCTGATTATGTTGCAATTATTGATGCTGATTTACAAGACCCTCCAGAATTGATTGTTGACATGTATAAAGAATCATTGGAAGGTTATGATATTGTTTATGGAAAACGTTTAAAACGGGATAAAGAAACGATGTTTAAAAAGTTGACTGCTTTTGGTTTTTATCGTGTTTTGAACTATATGTGTAATTTAGATATTCCAAAAGATACTGGAGATTTTAGGCTTATAACAAAAAATGTAGTTGATGTCTTAAAAAACATGCCAGAGCACAATCGTTTTATTAGAGGTATGGTTCCTTGGGTTGGGTTTAAATCTGCACCTGTAGAATTTAATAGAGAAGAAAGATATGCGGGAGAAACACATTATCCTTTAAAAGCTATGTTGAAATTAGCAACAAATGCGATATTCTCATTTTCAACAAAACCTTTGGTTATGATTAATTATTTGGCCCTATTCGTGATGTTGTTAGCTATTTATTCTTTTTTGAGATTAAATATGCTTTCTGCAACAATTTTGTTTGTAGGTTCAATCCAGCTTATAGCAATAGGTATAGTTGGTGCATATATTGGAAGAATTTATGAAGAAGCAAAGGCTCGTCCATTGTATACGATAAAAGATAAGTTTAATTTATAGGTAGTATTTTATGATAGATAAAATAAAACAATTTTATAATGATTCACCAGAAAAATTTTATTTAATTCTTCTAGGTGTGTTGTCGTTTATATTTTTATTTGTTGGAATGGGTGCATATCCGTTAGTAGATGTAGATGAAACAAGATATGCAGTAATGTCAAGAGATTTACTGCATCACAATTGGAATTTCTTAATGCTTAATGGAGTGCCGTTTATCGAAAAACCTCCTTTGTACTTTTGGATTACGGCTCTTTCCATTAAGCTTTGGGGATTCCATGAATATGCGATAAGATTACCAATGTCTATTTTGGCAACTATTACTGTATTTTTTACCTATTTTGTTGGTAAAAAAATAAAGAGTTCAAAGTTCGGTTTCTATACCGCTTTGATAATGATGGCAAATGTATTTTGGGTGATGCTTACAAGAGTTGCCATTATTGATATGGTTTTTACAGCTCTTTTAACTTGGACTATTTATTTGGGTTTATGTACAGAGTGGGTTAAAGATTCAAATAAAAAATGGTGTTGGACAGCATTTTATATTTGTATGTCGTTTGGATTTTTAGCAAAAGGTCTTTTAGCTATTGTTTTTCCGTGTGCGATAATAGGATTACACAGGATAATAAATAAATCTGTAAAAAAAATTTTTAAACCTCAATATATTTTAACCGGGGTAGTACTGTTCTTATTAATAAATATTCCTTGGCATTTAGCTATGTATAAACAGTACGGATATGAATTTATTTGGGTTTATTTTATATTGCACCATTTTGAAAGATTGGTTAATGCAGATGCTTTAGGAAAAACAAGACCGTTTTTATATTTTATACCTGTGTTTTTTGTTGGTTTTTTACCATGGTCTTTTCATTTTATAGGTGCTATTGTTGATTTCTTTAAAAAGAAATTGTTTAAAGATAAGTATATTTTATTTTTTGCGATATACTTTGTTGTAATTTTTGGTTTGTTTAGTATGGCAAGTGGAAAACTTCCTACGTATGTATTACCGGCAGTGCCACCTGCAGCCTTTTTAACTTCATATTATATATATGAAAAAGATTCAAAATGGTTGAAATATCCTACTTATTTGGCTATCTTTGCAACTTTTGTGGCTTTAATCGTTTTAAAAACGGTTGTTTATACTGGTGGAACTAATGAATTAGTTGAGTTTTCTAAAATTGCTCAAAATTCTGAAAAACATTTAATAACGTATAATATGCCGGTTAAACCTGCAATATTTTTAAACTATAAAAAAGATTATGCAGATTTAATAATTGATGATAATTCTCAAGATTTAGAGAAAGCATTATTGAATCATAAAAATTCGATGATAATAGTGAAGTGCAAGAATATGTCAACAAGTTCAAGTTTAGAAATTTTTAAGAATTTAAAGCTTGTGAAATCTTGTAAAAAATACGCATTATATGAAACAATAGATTAAAAGTTTTTTATAAATTTTTCTTTTAGATTAGTGTCATACGGTATATTCGTTTGATTTGGATTGTATTTTAGCTTGAACATACCTATTTTTGGTATTGTTGCAATATTGTAGCTATCTTTAGACGAATCTTTAGGTACAATTTGTGTATCTGTTCCGACACAGGTGTTTCCGTTATATAAGAACAATGTGTTTTCTTTGTGGTCGTTATGCTCTTGAATTTTAAGTATAGGTTCTCCGTTATTTGTGCAGAAATATTTGCTTTGAGTTTCGTTTTTTGGAGTTTTTACAGTAACCATATATTCATTACGATTAAGATTACGTCGTTTATAATGCTTTTTGAGGCATTTTTTTACATTTTTCTCGAGTTTAGCATTATCAAGAATTTCTTCACCTTCATAGACCTTCATTTCTTTAAGGATATACTTGCCATTATTAAGTTTTTCTTTTTTCATAATAATTCTTTTTTGAGGTATACCATTTTGAACAACTAAAATCTCACGATACTTAAATCTATCAGTGACTCTTTCTAGTGTAGTTTTAATTCTGCCATTGCTTAAATATTGTTGACTTTGGTGATTAATTTCTCCTATTAGAGGTTTAAAGTTTTTAGTATTTTTAATCGCATTATTTATTTTTTTTGCTTTTTTTAGCATTAATATTTCCGGTAAGAAAAATAATCCTACTAATGCAATACCAGAGGCCCAGCTTGCTATTAGTTGAGCTTTTGTTCGTTTTTTTATAGGGTTTGTTGATATAAATTTATCAGTTGTTGTTTCTGGTTTAGTTGGATTTAGTTGTTTTTTTTCATCTTCTTTTTGTTGATAATTTGTAGCTGTTTTTGTTATTAAATTATTATTAGAAAGACTTACAGACATAATAATCC
>CAKUVB010000075.1 GCA_934693215.1 uncultured Candidatus Melainabacteria bacterium | reverse complement strand
GAGGCTAAAGCTGATAAATAATTTTGTCCGGTTGTCTTTCGATTTGCAATTCTTGTTTTTATACCATTTGCAACTTCTTCATTACCTGTTCCCAAGATAAAGTTTAAATAACTTCCACCAATGCTACCTATTCCCATAAGTATAACCTTTCAATATAATTAACCTTCACATATATAAAGTCATTTTTATCTAAAAAATTGACTTTTTGTAACGAATTATTAACCATAATTTATGATAAACTTTATTTATGGAAAATTCTAAAACACTTTTTGACTTTGATACATTGTTCAAAGCTTCAGTCATAGGTACAGATGAAGCTGGCAGAGGTCCTGCAGCTGGTGGGGTATTTGCAAGTGCAGTATATTTCCCTAAAGTTAATAATAAAATACTAGACGAATTATCTATACTTAATGATTCTAAAAAACTTTCAGCAAAAAAAAGAGAATATCTTTACGATTTTGTGCTAAATGAAACAATAAACAAAACCGTATGTATTGAAGTTGAAGATATCGAAAAGTATAATATTTTAGCTTGTTCACTCAAAGCGATGAAACTTGCTTGCGAAAGTGTTATTGAAGAAATAAAAAAAGAAAATTTACTTGTGTTGGTTGATGGAAACAAACTAATAAGAGATTTTACATACCCCCAAAAATTTATAATAAAAGGTGATAGCAAATCTGCCTCAATAGCTGCTGCAAGCATATTAGCAAAGGTTACTCGTGATAGATATATGCAAAAACTTGATGAAGAATGTCCAGAATACAACTGGAAACAAAATGCCGGCTACCTAACAAAACAACATCTTGATGCTATAGACAAATTTGGTTTAACAAAATACCACAGAAAATCTTTTTTAAAAAAACATTTTGAAAAACAATTAACCTTGTTTTGAAGCTTCTTGTTGTGATTTTTTTACGATATCAAGAGGCTCTATATTATGACCTCTTAAAATAGCATCACAAACTTCTCTTACTGCACCTCTACCACCGTTATATTTTGATTTGAACTTGCATACTTTTTGAACTTCTTGTACTGCATCATTTGGACAACAAGACAAACCAACTTTTTCTAAAATACAGACATCAGGTAAATCATCACCCATATAAGCAACATTCTCAAAAGTTAAGCCATATTTATCTAAAATTTGTTCTAATACCGGAAGCTTAAATTTTACACCTTGATGCAATTCTTTAATACCCAAATTCTTAGCTCTATGTTCTACTGTACCATTTTTACGAGCAGTAATGATTACTGTAATAAAGCCAGCCTTATTTAAACAAACAATCCCTTGACCATCTTTTGCATTAAATGTTTTTAACTCCTCACCATTTTGAGAAAAAGTTAGACTACCATCTGTCAAAACGCCATCAACATCTAAGGCTAAAACTTTTATCTTTGATAAATCCATAATTAAACCACTCCAGCTTTCAATAAATCATGAATATGTACAACTCCAATAGGCTTGTTATCATCATCTACAACAGCCAAAGCCGTAATTGAATATTTTTCCATTAAATGTAGTGCACTTGCAGCAAAATCTTGTTGTGCAACAGTTTTAGGATTAATCGTCATAACTTCTTTTGCTTTTAAATGTGTAATATCAGAACTATATTTTACAACTACACGTCTAATATCTCCATCTGTTAAAATACCAGACAATCGTCCTGCATCGTCTGTAATTATTGCCATACCAAGTTTATGTTCTGATATCAGTTTTATTAAATCTGTGAATAAAATATTTTCATCTGCAATAGGTAAGTTTTCTTTTAACATCAAATCTTCAACATGGAACTTAATACCTTTGCCCAAAGCTCCTCCCGGGTGATATATCAAGAAATCTTCTTCTGTAAACCCACGCTTTTTAAGCAAACAAACAGCAAGAGCATCACCCATTGCTAATGTTGCAGTTGTACTGGCAGTTGGAGCTTTACCTAGAGGACAAGCCTCTTTTTCAACCGCAATATTCAAAACAACATTACCAGCTTTTGCCAATGTTGACTCCATATTACCAGTCATTGAAATTATTTGAACTCCAAATCTTTTAATCAAAGGTAAAAGATTTAACAATTCTTGAGTTTCACCACTATTTGAAATAGCAATTACAACATCATCTCTTGTTATAATACCTGAGTCACCATGTGTACTTTCTGCAGGGTGCAAGAAATAAGAAGGTGTACCAGTAGAGGTCAAAGTAGCTGCAATTTTTTTACCAATAAGACCTGATTTCCCCATACCGGTAATAATAACTTTACCTTTTGTATTGTACAAAATATCAATTGCCTTATCAAAATCTATCCCCAAAGAATCCTTTAATTTTAGAATTGCTTTTGCCTCTATATCAAAAACTTCACTAGCTAATTTGCACATATCCAACACTGGCATATTTACCTCTCCATCGTTGATTTACCCTCTACCAAAGTATTATACACCAAATGTCATACAAATGTATTATCTTTAATAATTCTTATCAAATTATTTTTATAATTTGCCGATAAATACTACATAGAGGAAAACAGATGCTAAAACTATTAAGTCAAAACCCTTCAACAATTAAGTTGAAAGATTCAGAACCTAATAAAATTCTCAACTCTCTAAAGGAGTATATATCACGTCCTGAAAGCGAATTCATGACAGTTGATATTGCAGAAATGAATATTATTGATGCGTGCAGAATTTCAGTATTAGTATCTACAGAACATTATATCAACCACCCAACCGGAAAAATTAATTGGATAGTTTCTTCAAACTCCGTTGAAAAATATGTATCACCTATGAATCTTGGTAATTCATCATTTTTGTTGAAATAAATAAATAATAAATAAACTCTTTATTGTATAATATTCAAGTGTTTAATATTTTACTAGAGGGTAACAACATGAAAATCAACAAAAACTATCTAAAATTAGAACCAAGTTATTTATTTTCTACTATCGCAAATAAAGTTAAAGCATATAACGAAGCTAATCCGGAAAAACATATTATTAAATTAGGCATTGGCGATGTTACACTTCCTTTATGTAAAGACGTTGTTATTGCAATGGAAAGAGCAACTCTAGAAATGGGTATCCAAGAATCCTTCCATGGATATGGACCTGAACAAGGGTATGAATTTTTAAAAACACCTATCAAAGAATACTACGCAAAAAGAGAAGTAACTCTTGATACTGATGAAATATTTATTAGCGATGGTGCTAAAAGTGATTTGGGTAATATTCTAGATTTGTTTGATATTGATAATACAATTCTTGTACAAGACCCTGTATATCCGGTTTATGTTGATACGAACATTATGGCTGGTAGAAAAATTAAATATCTTGAATCTAACGAAAGTAATGGTTTCTTACCTCTACCAACAGAAAAAGATAAAGCAGACATAATTTATTTATGTTCACCAAACAATCCGACAGGTGCTTGTTATAGCAAAGAACAACTAAAAAAATGGGTAGATTTTGCTCTTGAAAACAATTCAATCATTTTATTTGATTCAGCATACGAGGCTTTCATTTCTGACAATAATCTACCAAGAAGTATTTTTGAAATTGAAGGTGCTAAAAAATGTGCGATTGAATTTTGTTCATTCTCTAAAACAGCAGGATTTACAGGTACAAGATGTGGTTATACTGTTGTTCCTAAAGAACTTGTTTTTGAGGACACAATGATTAATAAAATGTGGCTAAGACGACAAACCACAAAATTTAACGGAGTTCCTTATATTGTACAAAAAGGTGCTGCTGCTATATTTACCGAAAATGGTCAAAAAGAAATAATGGAAAACATTAATTACTACAAAGAAAATGCAAAAATTATAACTAATACTCTTGACAAATTGGGGATTTGGTACACCGGTGGAACAAACTCTCCTTATATTTGGTTGAAATGTCCAAACGGTATGACATCTTGGGAGTTCTTTGATTATTTATTAAATAATATTCAAGTTGTTGGAACTCCGGGTTCCGGATTTGGAAACAACGGGGAAGGATATTTTAGACTAACTTCTTTTGGTAGCAAAGAAGCAACTACAGAAGCTATGGATAGATTATTAAAGTATTCGGGTAAATAGTAATTCCGTACTTGATACGGAATCTGTCAATGCTGATTCTTAGTAACTTATTCATTTACCCTAAATATAATTAAAAATTTCAAGTGGAGTATCTATAATAACAGATGCTCCATTTTGTTTCAAAAATTCTTTTGTCTTAAATCCCCAACTTACACTAATACAATCCATGCCTGAATTTTTAGCAGTTTGGATATCAACCTCTGAATCTCCTACATAAATAGAAGTTTCTGAAGTAGAACCCAATTCATCTAAAGCTATATAAACCGTATCAGGAGCAGGTTTTTTCTTTGTATCTTTAGATTGTCCAATTGCAACATCTATTAAGTTTTTAAAATATTTTTGACATAACGGCTTAACTGCTACATCAAACTTGTTTGACACAACAGCGAGTTTATACCCTCTGGTTTTTAAGGCTACAAGAGTTTCTAAAATATGTGGATAAGGTTTCGTATTAACAGACATGTGGGTCTTATAATGTTCTTTAAAAATTTCTAAACAAACTTCATAATTTACATTATCTTTTCCATCAGGTAAAGAACGTTCAATTAATTTTTCTATCCCATTTCCTACGTTTCTACGAACCATATCTAATGTTTGCTTAGGGTACTTAAACCCAAATAAAGCATAGTTAACACTAACCCTCAAATCCTCAAGAGAATTAATTAATGTTCCGTCTAAATCAAAAATAACTGTATCAATTTTACTCATACTTATTCGTCCATTTTTACTAAAGATGTGAAAATTTGGTATCCATTATCTTCATCTATCTCAATTACTTTATAGCATTTTTGTTGTAGTGAAGGAGTTACAATATAATAAATCCCGTTCAATGATAATTCATCATTTTTGTTAAAATGACCCGCAACAACAGAAATGATATTGTCATACTTATTAATCAATTTTAAATATTGAACGGCATTTGCAGTATACAACAAATCATTGCTAGTTTTGTTTGCTACAGGAAAATGTTGTAATATCACTATTTTATTATCTTTGTTCAAATTAATTTGGTTCTCTAGCCATTCGAGAGTTGTACTGTTAAAATAACCATTTGGCATTGTAATAAAATCTTTAGCACCATCAACCGCTATAAAAACAACCTTTCCTTTTTTAAAGGTATAATTAAGAGTTTCTGGAGATTTTCTACCTAGCAATTTGTGTAATTTTTTAGCATAAACTTCTTTTTCCAAATGTTTGCTTTTAGAAACATCTCTATCTCCAACTACTATATAAAACGGCTTATTAAGTTTTTTCGCAGATTTAACAAACCCTTGCAAATAATCAACATTAGCATTCGCCGTATTATCGCCAGTAAATACTACAAAATCAATATCCTTCATCTCATTAATATCTTTAACAGCATTATCCAATATTTCATTTGCATTATTTTTTCCATACATCGTGTCTGTTATTTGTACAAACTTAATACTCTTTGCTTCACAACAGTTGCACAATGCAAAAAACAAGAATACAAATAATAAAAGAAGTTTTTTCATAACTTATTCCTCATACATTTTTATAATTTTATCAATACCTTCTTTTGCAGTATCAAACAATTCTAACATTTGTTCTTTCTCATAAGGTTCACCCTCTGCAGTTGTTTGGAAATCAACAATCTTTCCACTCTTTGTAAGAATAACATTTGAATCAACTCTGGCATGAGAATCTTCCTCATAATCTAAGTCCAACAAAATTTCATCATGACAAATACCAATTGATATAGCTGCAACAGGCTCTATAATAGGATTTTCTTGGAGTTTTCCTTCTGCCATAAGTTTTTCGATAGCTTCTTTTAACGCTAAAAATCCGCCACAAATACTTGCAGTCCTTGTTCCTCCATCAGCTTGTATAACATCAGCATCAACCGTAATTGTTATACCTGTCATTTTTTCCAAATCAACACAAGCTCTAAGACTTCTACCAATAAGTCGTTGAATTTCTTGAGTACGACCTGAAACTTTTGTTCTTTCTCTTTGACATCTTGTATTTGTTGAAGAAGGTAAAAGAGAGTATTCAGCAGTAACCCAACCTCGCTTATCATCATCGTCCATCCACTTTGGACTTTTATAATCTATAGAGGCCGTTGTAATAACTTTTGTATCTCCAAACTCAACAAGATAAGACCCTGGAGCATGGATAGTAAAATCCTTAGTAAATTTTATTGGTCTTAACTCTTTATTCCCTCTGTTATTTTTTCTCATAAACTAGCCTCTTTCTTTTATCTCAAACTGTTATCATAATCCCACATATATATCTGTCCACAATACCTGCATACTGCATATTGGTTCATAAACGTCAAATCAGGAACAAAAGTATAACCATCAACTGTAATCTCAATTTCTCCCTTTTGATTATACTTATGCGTGAATTTTTTACTGCCCTTGTAATCAGCAGCAAACATAAGTTCAAATTTATCAATTGATTTACAATTTTTGCATCTAAACATAAGTTAATCCTTATATTTTTTTCTGCGTTTAACTTCTTTGTTTACTCTATTCATAAACTTTTGGTCAACTTTTTTGACAACATCATTATCATTACAATACATTTTGTACCACAAGCATAGGCAAATTGTCCTTAGAGGAAGTAAGGCTTGGATTGTTAAACTATAAATAGATATCATCACAATCAACTTACTTACATCAATTGGTTCTAGTGGTTTATGATTGATTGCAGAAAGCATAATATTCAAATTATACAAAGACGAGGTCTGAATACCTTCTGATACAAATTCTGATAAAAATGGTACAACCTTAATTATATTTAGCCCGGTATAAACTATTTGAGGTATTATACAACAGGTCAATATAACCATTATCCCAATTAAACTAAATACCTTCCAAAAATTTCCTTGTACATATATTGAACTTTTTTTGAAACAATCTATTGGAGAAAGTTCATCTTCAAACACAAATATCTGAAATATGAATGTGAAATAAACTAAAAGAATTCCACCAATTATCCAAAATATTGGCAAAGAAGTTAATAATACAATAATTCCATACATCAAACACAAACAAACATAAGGAAACCACCTTCTTGTAACCAACATATTATGAGCAGGAAAATCATAAACTCTATCCGATTTTAAAAGATTTTCTGTCATAGAATTAATAGAAGCATGTGCTACTAAATACTTCCATAATGCAGTTAAATATATAACCAAACCTGGAATTAAAACTACAAAAAGAATTATATTTTTATAAATATCTTCGTTTAATACCGGATAATTTATAATCAAAGCAGACAAATTGGTGTTATAAAAAACAACAGAATAATATATTACAATTACACCAAACAATTGTCCAAATACCGGATACAACATATAGTGCAAGAACTTATCAATATTAGAAAAATATAATCCTACACCTTGCAAAAATATTTCAAAAACTGTTTTATTTTTTTTTACCACAATTTACCTTCTTATTATATAATATAAAACAAAGCCCTATATAATATCAATTATAAAATAAAAGCAAAGAAATATGAACGAAAAAGACGAAATTATTGAAGAAAATACAAATTTAGAAGAAAACGAACCCTCTCAAGAAAATAATTCTGAGGAGAATATAGAACCTCAAGCAGAGGAAAATCTTTCTAAAGAAAAAGAAACAGAAAAAGAAACAACCTATTCTACAGATGAAGAACAAGAAGAAACCGAATCTGTAGAGAACGAAAACAAAGACGACCTCAAAACAGAGGATGAGAAAAACGAGGAAGAAAAACCAGATATCAGAGAGTTAATAAAAAGTTTTGACCCGATAGAATATTTTGACTACGTAAACCTTCATATCCATTCAAAGTTTTCTGATGGGAAAGCTGAATTTGAGGATATTATCCAACAAGCAAAAGAACTTGGATACAAAAAAATAGCTATTTGCGACCATAACACAGTTGAAGGACACAAACTATATCAAGATGAAGTATTGATTCCAGCAGTAGAATTTGATTGTTGGTGCGGATATGTATTTCTTCATCTTTTAGCTTATGGAATTGATGTAAACAATCCAGTATTAGATGAGTTTATGGCTAAATCAAAATCAGAAACAGAGGCTGATATCGTTAGAATTTTTGCAAAAAGAGATATAAAACGATTAATCAATGCAATACACGAGGCTGGTGGTATT
>CAKUVB010000074.1 GCA_934693215.1 uncultured Candidatus Melainabacteria bacterium | reverse complement strand
ATACTATGGGGCTACCATATATGAACAAGTATAATATTTTAGATAAACTAAAATACAATCCTTGTAATTTAACATTAACTCAAGCTGTTGATATCGCTAAAGAGGCTCGTCCTGATTACCAATTGTCAGAAGTAAAAGTTCAATCTGCGAATCAAAATGTAAAATTAACTAAAAAAGCTTGGTACCCGACTTTAGAGTTTGATGGCAATTATTCAATCGGTGGTCGCTCTTTTACATCTAACTATGGTTACAACATAGGAGCTTACTTAAATTTCCCACAAATTAACGGTATGCTTATTCGTAACCAAATAAAAGAAGCTCAATCTATGCACACTAAAGAAATTGCGAATTCACATTCGACTCAAAATGACATATATTTAGAAATACAAAATGCGTTTTATTCTCTTATTGAAAAGAAAAACCAAATACCGGTATCTACACTACAAGTAAAACAAGCAAAAGAAAACTATGACCTATCTTTTGGCAGGTACAAAGTAGGTGTTGGTAATCCTATAGAACTAAAAGAGGCACAAGTTCAATATGCAAACGCAAGAGTACAATATTATAATACTTTGTATGAATTTAATACTGCACGTGCAAACTTAGAAAAAGCAATAGGTAAAAATATCATAGATGGCTCTGTTGAGTTAAAGAAAGACGAAAAAGTTGTATCAAAAGATGTTAAAGCTGAACAAATAAAATCTGAACAAGCTACAACACCAAAAACGCAACAGACTAAAAAAGTTAAAAAAGAAAAAGTACAAAAAAATAAAGTATGCAAATCAAAATCAACAAAACCTGCATACCAAACTCGTCATTACAAAAACAAAATTATAAGAAGTTTACATAATTTCTTCTCTTATCCTGATGATTAGTGATTGATTGTAATATATGTTTAATATAATATTATCTTGTAAAAACATTAGATAAGAAAGGGTAGAATTATGTTAGACATTAAACTTATAAGAGAAAATCCAGAAAAAATTAATGAGCTATTAAAAAGACGCTCGCCAGACTTATCTATTGACAAAGTTATAGAAATTGATGAAGAACGTAGAAAAGTTCAAACAGAAGCTGATGAATTGAGAGCAAAAAGAAAAGCTGATTCTCAAAAAATTGGTATGATGAAAAAGAACGGTGAAAATACCGATTCTATTCAAGAAGAAGTTAGAACTTTAGGCGATAAAATAAAAGAACTTGAAGCTAAACAAGTAGAACTAGATTCTGCTCAAAGAGATTTGTTACTTCATATACCAAACATTCCTGATGAAACAACACCTATAGGTCCAACAGAGGATTACAATGTTGAAGTTTCTCGTTGGGGTGAGCCTACAAAATTTGATTTTGAATACAAAGCTCACTGGGATATATGTGAAGAAAAAGGACTTGTTGATTTTGAACGTGGTGTAAAATTATCACAATCTAGATTCACCCTATACAGAGGTAAAGGTGCAAGATTAGAACGTGCTATTATAAACTTCTTCCTTGACCAACACACAGAAAACGAAGGTTATGAAGAAATACTTCCACCATTTATGGCTAATGCCGCTACAATGACAGGTACAGGACAACTTCCTAAGTTTAAAGAAGATATGTATAAATGTGTAGATGAGGATTTATATCTTATTCCTACAGCTGAAGTTCCTGTAACAAATATTTATGCTGGTGAAATTCTTTCAGAAGATGATTTGCCAAAATATATGACTGCATATACACCTTGTTTTAGACGTGAAGCGGGTTCTGCAGGTAAAGATACAAGAGGTCTTATCAGAGTTCACCAATTCAATAAGGTTGAAATGGTTAAATTATGTACTCCACAAACTAGTCCGGAAGAACACGAAAAACTAACAAAAGATGGCGAAAGAATGTTAGAACTACTAGGACTTCCTTATAGACGAGTTGCTTTATGTACATCTGATATCGGTTTCTCTGCAAACAAATGTTATGACTTAGAAGTTTGGATGCCATCTTACAATAACTACAAAGAAATTTCTAGTTGCTCTAACTATGGAGATTATCAAGCTAGACGTGCTAATATTAGATACAGAGATAAAGCTACAGGAAAAACTCAATTTGTACACACTATTAATGGTTCAGGTCTTGCAGTTGGTAGAACATTTGCAGCTATTATTGAAAACTTCCAACAAGCTGACGGTACTGTTATAATCCCTGAAGTTTTGAGAAAATATACAGGTTTTGATAAATTATAATTCAAAAAGCTAAACACATAAATTAAAAATGTCTGACATATTTTTTGTGAGAGAATTTCTCAAACAAAATGTCGGACATTTTTATTGTTTTAAAATTATATATCTAACAAACAGCCATATTTTGAATAATATATAGTAAAAACCTTTAGAAAATATAATCAAATTTTTTAATTTAATAGTATTGCGATTGCTTCTTGAATATGGGTGAATGTGGGAATAAAGTTTTGTAACAATTTTTGTAACCAGTGATTACATCTAACAAAATATTTTATTTACAATTTTTTATCTAAAAAAAGGATAAATTATAATGCATACAGAACAAGTAAACTCTAATCAACAAACATATCAACCAACTAAATCAAAATCAATATTTAAACGTATAAAAAATTTTTTTAATAGTACAAACAAAACAACAAAACCAACCACAAATACTGAAAAATCGTTTGATACATTAGCTCAATCTACAGCATCTAATGCTATTGCTGGTATTGAAATTAGTAAGAAAAAATATAAATCTCCCAAAATAGTTATAAAAGAAGTTTCTGACATGCCTAGACAATCTCTGGACAAAATTATTCCAGATGCACCGAGCCTTTCAGAAGAAGAGTACAAAAACTTAAAAAAAGAAATTTATAGTAATGAAAAAGCTGTAAAAATGTTTGCTCTTCCAGAGGATAGGTATGATGAATTTGTAGGTCCTGAAAGAGCACAAATTATAAAAAAGATAGTAGATAATGATGAGTTGATGGAAAACAGAAATATCAGAAAGTACTCAAGAAAACTTGTTTATTCAAGTCCATATTTCTTGAATCCAAAACAAGCTAAAGTAATAAATGTTATATTAGATGATAAGGAAAAGTATAATAATGAGGAAGTAATGAAAGATGCAATAAATGTAGTTCCTCTTGTAGATAAGTCTAATGTAAACTTTGTATTGAAACTTTTAACAGATAAAAAATTAAGAAATGCAGGTTTTGATTTAGGTGCTAGTGTTATTATTTCAAATCGTATAGCAGATGATCCAGAAGAAGCATCAAAATGCAGAGATACTTTTATTGATAAATTTTTAGATACTAAATTGTTAAACGAAAATGATAACGTACGTTCTAATATGGGACATACAACTTTCCTTCTAAAAAACAAAAAAAATTTAGCATATAGAACCAACATCTTGGATAAATATCTAGAGTCCGCAGATTTACAAAGCCAACCACATATAAAAGATAGCATAGGTTCAATTGCAATGTTTACAGATAACCAATATAAAGCAAATATCGTAAATAGATATTTAAATACCCCTGCTTTATATAAAAACAAAGATTTAAAAATTTGTAAGGTGTTACATTCTATCATATCTCCTGAAAAAGAAGCTATAACAAATAAAATATTAGATATTTATTTATCTAATAAGAGTTTGTATAAAAATGAAAGTTTGAATAAATCACTTACAACTGTTTTATCAGAAACAAATGAAAAAAATATTGATTCAAGAAAATTTGTAATGAATAAGTATAAAAATTCAGAAGAATTACAAAATTCAAAATTCGCCCAAAATTTAGGTAATACATTGATGTTTACTGATGATAAAAGTTTGAATGTTATTGATAAAGTAATGGAAGATGAAAAATTATATAATAACAGTAATGTTGTAGATAATTTGCCTCATATTCTTCAAAAATCAAAAAGACCTGAAGATATGGAAATTATCAATAAAATTTTAGATAAAGATGAATTTATAAACGATAAAAATACCATGAGTAGCATTCCAAATTTAATGAGAGATTTGAATTGGAATACAGATGATGCATATGATAATAGGTGTAATGTTTTGAATAAGGTTTTAGACAATGAAAATTTATACAAAAATAAACCTTTGATGTCGAATTTACCAGAGATTTTAAGTGAAGTCTATTATCCTGAACAAGCTGATGTAGTTAGTACAGTTTTAGATAATGAAAAGTTGTTAAATAATAATAAAGTATTAAAAAATCTTCCTCGTTGGTTATCATCAACAGATGGACTTGGTTCAGTTGATAAAGAGAAGTTGGAACAAGTTAATGAAACATTGAATAAAATTTCCAATGACTCAGATACAGATTATTGAAGATTATAGTCTTTATAAATAAAATGTTAAAGAAAGAGCAGATACTAATTGTTGTATCTGCTTTCTTCTCTTTTTATATAATTACAATCACTTTCTAATCGTTTATCTTCCATAGCATCAATCAATTCTTGAATATCTTTTATTTGTCCTAATTCAAACCCAACCTCTGCTAATAAAACGCAATCATTACATAGTCTGTAATCACCATACTGAATAGACCCGGCTAAACAAGCTTCTTCACCACAGGCATCACATTGGAAGAACTCTTTTTCGGAATCAGGATTATCGTCTATATCATCTTTTTTCATTTGCTCTACGACAAGTTGCATTTCCTTTACAACATCTTCTTTTTTTCTGTCCATACTATTTTCCTTCAACCAATTCTTTCATTTCTCTAACAGCTTGAGGCAAACCTACAAATACGGCTCTTGCGATAATGCTATGTCCAATATTCAATTCAACAAGATCTGGAATTTCATGCATTCTTTTAACATTTTCATAGTTTAAACCATGTCCTGCATTAACTTTTAAACCTAAAGTTAATGCAAATGTAGCTGCACCCTTCAAGGCTTGAAAAGTTTCTTCTTCATTATCAGTACCAAAATCTTCTGAATATCTACCGGTATGAAGCTCAATAAACTGAGCTCCACATTTATAAGCTGCTGAAACTTGAGTGATATCCGGGTCTATAAACATACTTACTTCTATTCCGGCTTTTATTAAAGGTTTTACAAAATTTGTAGCTCGTTCTAATTGACCTGCGACATCTAAACCACCTTCCGTTGTAAGTTCTTGCCTTTTTTCAGGAACAATACAAACCGCATGAGGTCTAATTCTTAAAGCTATTTCTTGCATTTCATCAGTCATTGCCATTTCAAGATTTAAACGTGTTTTAGGTAATAATCTAATAGCTTCCACATCAGCATCTTTTATATGACGTCTATCTTCTCTCAAATGAGTTGTAATAGATTCTGCACCCTCATCTTTACAAATACGAGCAGCCATAAGAACATCAGGTTCTACTCCGCCTCTAGCATTTCTTAAAGTTGCAACATGATCTATATTTACACCTAATAGCATAACTATACTCCTTTTTTCTTGTTATTTATATGAAGCAATGCAGTATATGTTGGTAAAATTGAAATAGTAGCCCCCTCAGGAGTCGATTTTGTCACATATTTTATAGCTTCATCAATATTATTAATAACTTTTATATCTTTTATTCCTGCATATTTCAAACGAACTGCCATATCATAAGCTCTAGAACCAGATGTAACAATCGTATTTGAACAACCCTCTAAGAGTTCAAAATCTGTATCCCAAAGCCAAGATACATCACGTCCATCAGCATAATTATCATTAATTATGATTAAAATGTTTGAGTCTTTGTCAACAGTTTTTATAACTTCACTCGCCCCTGTAGGGTTTTTTATTAATTGGATAATAGCTTTATGTCCATTTATCTCTCGTACTTCACTTCTTCCAAATTCAGAATGATAAGAATTTAGAGCCTCTTGAATATCTGTTATTCCATTTTCGAAAGCAACTGCAATCGCAGCAAGAGCATTATACGCATTATACAACCCTAATAATGGAATTCTAAACGAGTATTGTGTATCATTTACTGACAAAGATATTTCAGAATATGTATCATATATTATTACATCTGCATTATACTTACATTCAGGACGTTTGTATCCACATTTGCAATAATAATGACCTTGTTGAGCATAGAATCTTTTATCATACTCCAAATCTCTACCACACCAAGGACAAGTAATAGCTTCTGCAGGTGCTTTTGAATCAACATTTTTATTTGCGTATTCCACCTTGTTAAACCCATATAATATAGGTTGTTTATCTCCTAACGTTTTGAAATTCACAACAAGTGGATCATCAGCATTTAATATTAACTGAATATTTTTATTTTTATCAATTGCGTTTTGAATTTTTTTTGCAGTCGTACTTAATTCACCGTATCTATCCAATTGATCCCTAAAAAGATTTGTCACAACAAGATAATCTGAATTAATATCATCATATAATTTGGTTAAATACGCCTCATCAGATTCTAAAACCGCAAAATCATACTTTTTAAAAGGTGATATTCCCAAAGCAAAAGTATTTGCAATACCTGACAACATATTAGCACCTTTTGAATTATGAATAACGGAATGATTAGTAGCCTCTAAAATATGTGACAATATTCCGGAAGTTGTTGTTTTACCATTAGTTCCCGTAACAGAAATACAAGTATTCATATACTTGGATACTTTTTTCAAGAATTTAGGTTCAATTTTAAGTGTTACCAATCCAATAAAAGAAGTCCCTGACGACTTGCCATGAAGTTTTATTATTTTTGATAAAAAACGGGCTAATATCAATAACAAATAAAATTTAATTCTTTTCATAAAATACTACTCCAAGTGGATTTGCATTATTTATCAACTACATATATAATCTTATAATAGTACAAAAAAGTAATTAAGTAACATGTTTTTTTTAATAGCAATAATCTTTATTCTACAAACATTAGTAACATTTATAATTGTTTCATATTTAATCAATATTGATATGAAGATTTTATGGTTCAATTCAGCCGTAAACGATACAAATGAATGGTTAGAAACTCGTTCTAATAAAGTTGAAAAAATCTTTAGTGACATAAAACTAATCATTGACAAATACTGCAATAAAATAAAACGTCATCAACAAATATTGATTCTAAAACAAATATTTGGTATCTTAGAGTGGATATTTTTTATATTCCTAAAGAAAAAAGGCAAAAAACTTCTATTGGGATACAAATTAATAAAAGCCCTATCAGGAGAGTTGTCAACAATAAAAAATATGGTATAATTTATTGAGAGGTGAAACATGAGTGAAAATAAGTCTTCAATAGGTTTTGGTTTAGGTCTTTTGGCAGGTGTTGTCGGAGGAATTATTGCCGGAGTTTTATATGCTCCTGAATCAGGAGATAAAGCTAGACATAAGCTTAAAGATACAGTTTGTGATTTTGCAGAAAAGCATTCACCAGAAGTGAGTGATGCTAAGAAAAAAGCTTTTGAATCGCTTGATTTGTTCTGCTACAAACTAGAAAGACAGTTCAAGAAATTTAATAATATGCTTCGTTCTGAAAAAATGAGAAAAGCGAAAGAATTAGAAGATACAGATTACGATTTTAATTAAGGGGAGATTTTTGTATGGATACTGCAAGCCTATACCATGGACTTACATTCCTAGCATGGACCAGTGTGGTATTTGTAGTTGCTGTCGGAATATTTGTGGTTAAAGTCCTATTTGACTTATCAAAATTGATTACGACAATAAACAAAACTGCAGATTTAGTAAAAGTATCAGCAGAACCAATACTTTCAGACATCACTGAGTCTGTAGGAATTATTAACAAATTAGTAAAACGTACAGAGAACAATGTTAATAGATTTAAAAATATTTCTAGCAAACTTTCTAAACTTGTTCTTGCAACACTTTCAAAGACTTCAACTTTATCAGGAATGGTTTTTAAAGGTGTTTTTAGTTTAGTAAAATCATTACTTAAAAAGTAGTATATTAGGCTAGTTACTCTAGTGATGACAACAAACTAGTATTGATTATAATAATATTCGTAAAGGAGATATAAATATGTCAGTTTCAAAATTTTTAGCAGGTTTTGCAGTAGGTGCAGGTTTAGGAGCTCTTGCAGGAATCCTTTTAGCACCACAATCAGGAGAAGAAACTAGAGAAGCTTTGGGTACTATGGCTAAAGATGTTGCTCAAAAAACAGATGAAACAGTTAAAGATATTCAAGATAAAGCAGACAATATAGTTTCAGATATGCAACAAAAAGGTGATGAAATTATTTCCAAAATTCAGGATTTAATTAACAAACAAAAAGAAGAAGTTATGG
>CAKUVB010000073.1 GCA_934693215.1 uncultured Candidatus Melainabacteria bacterium | reverse complement strand
TTCATATATGGTTGTAGTTAGATAGAAGTATCTTAGTCGAAATTTTCGTGCTGGATTTGACGGCTCAAGATAGTTATACAAACAAAATTAAAAGGAGATAGGTAATGCCTACTATGAATCAGCTTGTACGTCAAGAACGTAAAAAGCTAAAAGACAAAACAAAATCTCCAGCTTTGATGAATTGTCCTCAAAGACGTGGAGTATGTACAAGGGTTTATACAACAACCCCTAAAAAACCAAACTCAGCACTTAGAAAAGTTGCCAGAGTAAGACTTACTAACGGGTTTGAAGTTACATCATACATTCCGGGTATCGGTCACAACCTTCAAGAACACAGTGTTGTTCTTATCAGAGGTGGAAGGGTAAAAGACCTTCCAGGTGTTAGATATCACATCGTTCGTGGTACTTTAGATACTGCAGGTGTTGCAAACAGAGCTCAAAGCCGTTCTAAATACGGAGCTAAAAAGGGAGGTAAGAAATAATGTCAAGACGTTCTAAACCAGAAAGAAGAATCCCGGCTCCAGATCCAATTTATAATAATGTTGATATTTCAAAATTCATCAACAGAATTATGCGTCGTGGTAAAAAATCATTAGCAGAAAAAATCTTCTACGCAACAATGAAACGTATTGAAGAAAGAGCTAATGACAACCCAATTGAAGTATTCCAAAAAGCATTATCAAATGCTACACCTTTGTTGGAAGTAAAAGCAAGACGTATTGGTGGTTCAACATACCAAGTTCCAATCGAAGTAAAAGCTGATAGAGGATTTGCTCTTGCATCTTCTTGGCTAATTGCTGCTGCTAAGAACAGAGGAGGAAAATCATTCATCGATAAATTAACAAATGAATTGATGGACGCATCAAATGGTGCTGGTGCTGCATGTAAAAAACGTGAAGACACTCACAAAATGGCTGAAGCTAACAAAGCTTTCGCTCATTATAGATACTAATTTTTAAGTATTTTATAAATTTAAAAAGTAGCTTTTATCTTTTGATAAGAGCTACTTTTTTGTATAGATAATTTAGAGGGGGTAGGGGGAGTGAAGAAAAATGCGTAAGCGTCATCTTGAGCATAAGCGAAAGATCTCTAACAAGGCTTGAAAGAGATTCTTCGGCTAAAGCCTCTGAATGACTGCTGAATTAGTCATTCCGTACTTGATACGGAATCTGTCAGTTTGATGTTTTAATAATAACAGGCTGTGTCTGATAAAATATATCCGTCATATTGAGCGATAGCGAAATATCTCTACTAAGTGTTTTGTGTTTTGTATGAGATTCTTCGGGTACTTTGTACCCTCTGAATGACATTATTTTAGAGATTCTTTGTCATAAATTGTCAAATGGTACTGAAGAATTTAAAAACATTGTAACAAAATGCTATATGATATGACGGGACGGGGCAATTTTATATTCTTAGAATTGTTTATATAAATATATAACAAATTTAGGGAAGTTAAGTTATGCCAATTAGTACGTTTACACCAATCAAAACCAATGTACATGTACAAAATAATTCAACAGTTACGACACCTCAAACTCAAACTACACAATCTGTTGAATCAAAGGGTTTATCTACAAGTGCAAAAGTTGGGATAGGTGCAGCTGCTGTTGGAGCTATAACAATAGGAGTTTTGTTAGCAAAGGGTAAATTCTCTCAAGCAAAACAACTTGCTGAACATATTGATTTTAAACCTGCAACAACAGTAAAAGAAGCTAAACAGTTTGCTAAAGATAATCTTGGTGTAAATATAAAATTTGATGATATAGATATGATAAACTATATCAATGAAGCTCTTGTACAGGTAAATAACGCAACTAAAGGCAAATCTGTTATGCCAAAATCAGTTTTTGTTGATAATACTCATGGCTTTTTTGCTTGGCGAACTTATCCTAATAAACCAGATGATCTTATAATATCGCCTATGGCTTATAAAATGGGTGCTATAGCTAAAAAAAATGGTATGTCTGTTAAAGATTATTACATGAAAGCAATGTTTGAAAACAGTAGATTCGCAGATAAAGGACTTTCACCGTTTAAAGAAATTTTCCATGAATTGGGCCATGGAAACCATCATGTGACTTGTAAAGATTATGACAAAATGAGTGAATTAAAAAAATTAGAAGCAAAAGGAATAGGTGATAAGCATTTTACAGAAGAATTTATATCTGAAACAAAAAATAATAAAGTAGTTAAAGAATTTTTTGATAGTGTTGGATATACCAGGGAAGATGGAAGTATATATGCATTGAACTCCCCTGCGGAATTTATAGCAGAGGTGTTTAGTTTAAAACTACAAGGAAAATCTATACCAAAAGAAATAGAATGTATTTATCTAAAATATGGTGGTCCAATGGTTGGTTAAAATGATGCTTAGTTTCTATAAGTATCATCAACATCAATAATACTACCTTGTTCTTGGTGTGTAGTATCTTGAGAATATGCCTGTTTTAGCTTGTTTTGGAGTTTTAATTTATCTAACTCTTGTTTAACTTCAACCATGTTTGATTGTAAAACTTCTATATTTTTTTTCTCTTTTTCTTTTAATTCTTCTTCTATGCGGTTGATTTCAGCTTGTTGTTCTTCTGTCAAAACAGTACATTTCTTTGCTAATCTTATTTGTACAAAAATCTTGTCATGGATTTGGATTTTATCAAGGATATCGTCAAAAAGTTCTTTTTGTATCATATCCTCAATTTCATCAGCGATTGTTAATAATCTATCGTAAAAAAGTAATAATTGGTCATATTGTGCCATGAATTACTCCTAAGCTTCAACATCATCAATAAGAGAGTCTGATTTTTCTTTAGCTGCTATATCAATTGCATCTAAAAAAGCACTTCTTAATGTTTTTAGTTCATTGATAACTTCTTCAAGCATATCTAAATCTCTTTTTCGATTAACTTTGTATAACATTTTTACAAGTTTGTCATAAAAAACAAACAAATGTTTTCCAACCTCAATACCATTTTCTAAATCAATGGTTTTCATAAATTCTCTAAGTATTTTTTGACAACCAATGATATTATTACAGATTTCTGCAGGGTTATTTTCGTTAATAGCTTTTCTTGCTTTAAATAAAAACTGAATAGCGGCATCATAAAGCATAATCATTAACTTTTCAGGTGTAGCTGTAAGTATTTCATTATTTTTATATTGATTAAGATTTTTAGCGTAAGGATTTAACATTATACCGACCTATTTACTAATATTCCTGATGCCATATTGAGTTTTAACATTAGCTGGTTAATTTCTTGGGCATTTATTTTTTCGACTAATCTATCCGATTCTTTGTCGTAAAGCTCAAAAATTTCTCCATCTTTTGATATTTTAACATAAAAAGTGTGATTTTCTAGTTCTTCTTGAGGAATTTCTAATTTTTCTTCTTTGTTATCTCCTTCCTCAGAAGATTCAAAAGAAGCTGCTTCATCATCTTTGTCTTCTTGTTCCTGAGCCTCACCACCATTATGTCCATCTTCTTTTACTTTCATTTGTGTAGAAAGTTTGCCGACTTGTTTGTTCATGTCGTCTTGAATAACGTGCTCCTCTGTTTGTATAGCATAATCACGTGATGTTGCTTCTCGCAACATTCCTGTATTTGCCATTGACAATCCGTCCATACCCATGATGATGTATCCTCTCTACTTTTAACATTATATGTTATAATCTAAAAAAAGTAACCGTTTAAAGAAAGGATAATACATGAAACGTAATATATTTTTATTGTTTATTCAAGAATTGACTTCTCTACCTTTATGGGTGAAACAGGTTATACTTGTTTATCTTAGAAAAGACTTAGAATCGTATTTAAGTGATGATTTAATTACAATGGACGAAGATAGGATTTTTCATATTTATAGGCCGACTATTTCAAAAATGGGTATGGAAGAACTTGATAAGAAAAACGAAGAATATTCTGACGATATTTATTCTTTCTTGTATGACTGTGCAAACAATTTATCTATTTTAGAAATGTCTATAGAAAAGAAATATTCTATGGAGGATATCTCAAAATTATTTATGTTTGCATATAATAATAAATATATAAAACAAGAAATACCAGTACAGGTTCTTGCGATAGCTATGTTTATAGCCGGAGAATGTATGACTGGTGAATATTTCCAAAAAATAGGAAAATTATCAGAAGAACAAACTCAAGTTATTCTTAATCAACAAAATGAACAAAAAAAGCATGGCAACCATACAAAATTTGCGGAACTCATGGTTGAGAACGGGTTTGTAGAAATGAAGGATATAAAAAGTCTTATAAAACTAAAAGAAGAAGCTCAAAGAAAAGCTGTATTAGATTTCCTTGTTCCTAAGAAATAGTTATTATTTTTAACCTTCGGATTGAAAAGCCCATGCTGAATGATTATGAATACTTTCGATAGACTCACATTCAACTGTAAACGAATCTACGATATCGTTGTTTCTTAGTGCTAATACAACATCTCTAAGCACATCTTCAACAAATTTGGGGTTGTTATAGGCATGCTCTGTTACAAATTTTTCGTCTTCTCTTTTTAATAAAGAATAAAGACCACAAGATGAATTGTCTTCAACCATTTTTATCAAATCTTCAATCCAGATATGTTCATCTCTATCATAAGAAACTTTTACAGATACAATAGCACGTTGGTTATGAGCTCCATAATCTGAGATTTCTTTTGAGCAAGGGCATAATGTTGTGACAGGAACTTTTACTCCTAATATAAATTTATATTCTTCGTCCTCATCACCATAATCTGATAAAATACCTTCGAAAGAACAATCATAGCACATTGGTGCCGTAATATTTGTTACTGGTGATTTTTTATCTACAAAATATTTGAATGAAAATTTTATATATGAAGATTTAGCATCAAGTCTTTCTACCAAATCTTGAACACAACCTTCGATATCAACACCCAAAAGACGTTTTTCTTTCCAGTCATTCAAGCATTCTACAAATCGTGACATGTGCGTACCTTTATAGTGAGAAGGTAAAGAAACACTCATTTTTACCTTAGCACATACAACTTGATCTTCTTCGTCTTTGCGTTGAATAACAAGAGGGAATTCAATATCTTTAATTCCTACTTTTTGTATATCAACACCTCTATTATCTTTTAGGTTTTGAATATCTTTCATAATTTCCATTTATACCTTAATAATTATCCGTTTATTTATGATATCATAAGAACAGATTTTATGAGGTGAATATGAAAATATTATTATTAAACGGTCCAAATTTAAATATGTTAGGAGTAAGAGAACCTGAAAAATATGGAAATCTTAATTTAGAATCTATCGAAAATTCAATAATTGAATTAGGTCGTAAAAATAATGTTGAAATTGAATGTTTTCAAAGTAATCATGAAGGTGAAATTATTGATAAAATCCAACAAACAACTTGTGATGGTTTAATAATAAATGCCGGTGGGTTTACTCATACAAGTGTTGCCATAAGAGATGCAATTTCTTCTGTTGGAATACCTACAGTTGAGGTTCACATGACAAACATACATGCCAGAGAAGAATTTCGTCACACTTCATTAATCTCAGGTGTTTCAATAGGTCAAGTTGTAGGATTTAAGGAAAAATCTTATGAATATGCTTTGTTAGGTTTGATTGATTATCTAAAAAAATAAAACTCAATTGCTAACATCGGTGATTTTTTATGTTTGTTTTATAATATAAATATGGAACTTATTTTTCTAGAAGAGGTTGGGTCAACAAATGCTTATGTAAAACAGCACATGTCAGAATTGTCTGATAGTACTGTTGTTTATACTTCTCATCAAACAGATGGGAGAGGTCGTTTGAACCGTAAATGGATAGATACTGGAAACGAAAACATTTACATGACTTTTTGTTTAAAACCGTCATGTGAATTTATGGAAGTTTATTCAAATTTAACTCAATATTTGTCTGTTGTATTGTGTAAAACTTTAGAAAAATATGGGATAGAGCCTAAAATAAAATGGCCAAATGATGTTTTAGTAAATGGTAAAAAAATTGCAGGAATTCTTTCTGAAACATCAATGCAAGGAGCTACGTTTAAAGGTATAGCTTTAGGTATAGGTGTAAATTTAAACACTCCTCAAACTCTTTTAGATACAATAGATAAACCTGCTACATCTTTATCTGTTGAATTAAAAAAAGAAATAAATCGAGATGAGTTTTTAAACTCTTTAGTTGATGAATTTTTCTCAGGCTATGATTTATTTTTAAAGGCAGGATTTTCTATGATTCGTGATTTTTATTTGAATCATGCTTCATTTTTGAACACAAATATTAATGTAAATGTTCTTGGTAATATTGAATCAGGTTGTGCCGTTGATATTACTCAAGATGGTGCATTAATTTTAGAAAAAAATAATATTAGAAACACACTTTTAATAGGAGATATATTATGAATGAATTGTTAGCACAAGGTATAGCCGTAATGTGCATTGGTATGGGAACAGTTTTAGCATTTTTATGTATTACTATTCTTTCAATGTTTATTATGTCTAGAGTAGTAAAAAAATTAAATGAGATTTTTCCGGAAGCAGTTCCTCAAGCAGCAGGAGCAGCAAAAGTGGTTAAATCAAATGATGATGAAAATGTTGCGGTTGCAATATTAGCTGCGGTATTAAAGAAATAATTAATTTGTCGAATATAGAGAGGATAAAAACATGACAAAAAAACTTATTAAAGTTATGGATACGTCTTTTAGAGATGGTTTCCAATCAGTATATGGAGCAAGAGTTTTCGTAGAAGATTTCTTACCTGCTCTAAAATCAGCAGTAGATGCTGGTATTAAGCATTTTGAAGTTGCTGGTGGTGCTAGATTCCAATCACCAATTTTCTATTGCAACGAAAATGCGTTTGAAACAATGGATAAAATCAGAGCTGCAGTTGGTCCTGATATCAACTTGCAATCTTTAGCTCGTGGTGTAAACGTAGTTGGTCTTGATTCTCAACCTAGAGATATGATTAACTTACACGCAAAAATGTTTAAAAAACATGGTGTTACAACTGTTAGAAACTTTGATGCATTAAATGATGTAAATAACTTGATTTATTCAGGTCAATGTATTAAAGACAATGGTTTGAAACACGAAGTTACAATTACAATGATGGAATTACCAATTGGTTGTGAAGGTGCTCATGACGTAGCTTTCTATGAAAGAGTTCTTCGTTCTATCTTAGATGCAGGTATTCCTTTTGATAGCTTAGCATTCAAAGATGCGTCAGGTACTTCAGCTCCTAGAAAAGTTTACGAAACTGTAAAACGTACAAGAGAAATTCTAGGTAATGATGTTCATATCAGATTCCACTCTCACGAAACTGCAGGTACAGGTTTAGCTGCTTACCTTGCTGCTCTTGATGGTGGTGCAGACGGTATTGACTTGTCTATGAAACCTGTTTCAGGTGGTACAGCTCAACCTGATATTGTTTCTATGTGGCATGCTCTTAAAGGTTCAGAATACGATTTGGGTATTGATATTAATAAGATTTTAGAAACAGAAGAAATCTTCAAAGAATGTATGAAAGATTACTTCTTACCTCCTGAAGCTCTTGCTGTTAACCCAATGATTATTTCTTCTCCACTTCCTGGTGGTGCTTTAACAGCTAATACTCAAATGATGAGAGATAATGGAGTTATGAATAGATTCCCAGAAGTTGTTGCAGCTATGAAAGAAGTTGTAGAAAAAGGTGGTTTCGGAACATCTGTTACTCCTGTTTCTCAATTCTATTTCCAACAAGCATTCAACAATGTTATGTTTGGTAACTGGAAGAAAATTGCTGAAGGTTATGGAAAAATGGTTCTTGGTTATTTCGGAAAAACTCCTTGCGAACCAGATGCAGAAGTTGTAAAAATTGCTGAAGAACAACTAGGTCTAAAACCAACAACTGAAACTGTTGTAGATATTAACGACAGAGATGAATCTAAAGGTATTGCTGCAGCTACTAAGATGTTGCAAGATGCAGGTTTAGAAGTTAATGATGAAAACATCTTTATTGCTGGTGCTTGTAAAGAAAAAGGTATTATGTTCTTACAAGGTAAAGGACAAATTGGTGTTCGTAAAAATGTTCCAGCTAAAGAAACTTCAACTGTTGCTTCAAATGGTAGTGAATATACTGTTAAAGTTAACGGAAAATCTTATGCTATCAAACTTGATGGTGACAAAGCTTCTGTAAACGGTAAATCTTTCGATTTCTCTGTAAAAGAAGGTATTGAAGCTAAATCAGCAGCATCAGCTGGTGACGGTGAA
>CAKUVB010000072.1 GCA_934693215.1 uncultured Candidatus Melainabacteria bacterium | reverse complement strand
TGGTAAAGATGAAATATTCATGGGTGACTTAAACATTCAACTAGATTGTGGTTGCTGTGAATCTAACATGAACTAGTTAAAGAAAGGACTATATAAAATGGCTACAATGCAAGAAGAAAATTTAATAAATATATTAGACGGATATGTAGAAAAAGGTGGACACCATTTAAATGTAAATGTTTTCAACAAAGAAACTTTACTTGATGCTCAGGCTCACCCTGAAAAATATCCTCAATTAACTATAAGAGTTTCAGGTTATGCTGTTAACTTTATAAAATTAACAAAAGAACAACAAGACGATGTAATTTCAAGAACATTCCATAATAAAATGTAGTATGGAAAAAGTATTTGGAAACATACATTCAATAGAGAGTTGTGGAACTGTAGATGGCCCGGGGATAAGATTTGTAGTCTTTACCCAGGGCTGTCCTTTACGTTGCAAATATTGTCACAATCCTGATAGCTGGACAACAACAGAAAACAAACGAATGTCTGTTGATGAAATTATAAAAAAATATAATGGTGTAAAAGAATTTGTAAAAAGTGGGGGTATTACTGTAACAGGTGGTGAACCTATGTTGCAAATGCCTTTTGTTACAGAGCTTTTTAAACAGGCTCATATAAGGAATATACATACTGCTCTTGATACTTCCGGTTTTTTGTTTAATAGAAATAATACCGAGCAAGTTGATAAATTGTTAAAATATACAAACTTGGTTTTGCTTGATATAAAACATATTAATGATGAGGAACATAAAAAACTAACAGGAGTATCTAATAAAAATATTTTGGATTTTGCAAAATATTTATCTGAAAACAAAATTCCAGTATGGATTAGACATGTTGTTGTGCCAAACATAACTTATAATCCTGTATATTTGAAAGAGTTAGGTGAATTTTTAGCTGAATTAAATAATATAAGAGCTCTTGATGTATTGCCTTATCATGATATGGCGATACCCAAATACGATAATTTAAAAATACAATATCCTTTAAAAGATACTCCACCTTTAACGAAAGAAGAAGGTATAAATGCAAGGAATATAATTCTTGAAGCTTATAAAAATAAAAAAGCTGGCAAATCTTAAAAAAGTATGGTATTATTTTAATACTACAATATGAATTTTTTGAGGTGTTTATGGCAAAAGAAATTGATTATGAAGAATTAGAAGAATTTTTATCAAAATTACAATCGCCACAACATAATTCAAAGGTTTTAAAAATATTGAAAATATTACGTGGAAAATGGAAATTACCTGTAATATATGCTTTGTTCAAGAAAAAATCATATCGTTTTTGTGAACTTCAAAGAGAAGTTTCAGAGATAACAAATGCTATTTTAATATCTACATTAAAAGATTTGCAAGCAAATGGGATAGTAAAACGTATTCAAATAGATGATAAAGCCTCTCATGTTGAATATTCCTTGACAGAGAAGGGATTTTCGTTGTTTCCTATTTTTATAGAAATTATTCGCTGGGGTGAATTGTATTAAAATTTTTTACCCTTTTATTTCTAAATATTTTTTACCTAATCTTTTATTAACGAGTTCTACAATTTCTTTAGCAAAATCAGCATAAACACGTCTTGAGAAATGGTTTATACATTCATTGTAATCATCATCACATTGTATAAGATTGGTTAGTTCAAGTAAATCAATATTATCATATTTTTTCGCAAACTCTCGAACATATTTATTCATAATAATATGTCTTTCAGCCATTCCTTCATATCCTTCAAGATATTTATCTGTATGTTTTTCACTACCCAAAACTAAAATAAGTTGAGTTTTAGGGTCTAGATGTTCTCTTATGTATTTCAGGTTTTGCATAACTAATTCAATAGGAGGGTTTCCCGCAAATGTGTATTCATTCTTGAAGGATTTTAGGATTAATTTATTCTGTTCTTTTGCTTCCTCCGGAATAGATGACAAAACTTTATCCCAGTTGTTTTCATCAGTTATATCGCAGTTTGTATAACCGTATTCAGCATAAGTGCCATCAAATTTGTTTATGTATAAACCTCTGTATGTTGTTGTTAGTAGACTAAGTACAATCGCATCATATTTTTTATCAAAGAATCTGGTTTTAAATTCATCAGGACTAGGACAAGGGAATTTTTTGCATAATTCTAGCAATTTTTCTTGAGGAAGTCGATTTGTTTGTTCAATAAAAGCTGTATGTGTATGAGATAGTATGTATAGCAACTGTTTATTCCAATAAGGAAATTCAGTATCAATATTGCAATCTCCTGTGATATAACTAATCACTGAATGTAAATCACAAGCACCTTTGAATAAAATATTTATGTGATTTGAAGTGTCCTCTTTTTCTTTTGGTTTTATTTCTAAATTATCAACTATTTCTACGCAATTAAATTTTGTTGAAAGATTTGAAGATACAGGAGGTACAACTTCTATTTTTGGTGAGTTCAAGTATGAATAAACAAATTGTTCAATACCCATATTCATAATTCTGCAAGAGAATAAGAAATGTTCAAGAGTATTGGTAGTTTTATTCAGTACATAAAATCCACATATACCGTAGTTGCCGTATTTATCTTGTACAATAATATACCCTGAATCAAAAACAGTGGTATCATTAAAATACTGCTTTAGGTCATCTTTTGATGTGCGTTTTTTTGTGAAATTAAGCTGATTAGTTCTGTGTATAAGTTTATCAATTCTATCAAGGTTTTCTAAACAATCTTTTTTGATACAAATTTTTATTTCACTATTCTTCAAGAAATCTTCGTTTGAGCATTTTGTATCAGTTTTATCTTTTGTTTTTTGTTCAAGAATTTTATAACTTTTTAGTCTTGTGTGTTCAAAATCATAATCATTTACCAGATATAATTCTTCAGCGATTTTGTCAATTTGTTCTGGGGTTGCAGACATTATGTTTGGACAATAATATTTAATCTCGTTTATGTTCATTTCATTGTCATCAATCATTATGACATTTTCTTCACGCAAATTCATTGATTGAATGATATTTTTTACTCGCATTCCTTTTGGTGTCCAATCAATAGATGGGAAAACAAATAACTGCCAAAACTTCATATAACCATTTGTTAAAAACTGAGCTTTTACGTCTATAAAATTATTTTTGGAGCAAATTGAATTCATTATTCCTTTGGTTGTTAATTCTTCAATGAGTAAAAGTGTTTTTTCTTTAAACTTGATACCACCTTCTGATAAAGTTCCGTCCCAAAAAGTTTCGTCTAAATCCCATATCACAAGTTTTGTTTTGGTTATATCATAATCTTTTTTCATATTGTTTCCCCTACTCTATTAATAAGTTATATGATACAACAATTTGAACGATTACAAATCATTCATTAATCGGAGTATGCAAAAACTTCGAAGTTTATTTTATCATTTCTTGATAAGGTAATTCTTTGAATCCTCGTTTTTTATAAACATGTACCGCATGTTTATTCTCGGCTTCAACTTCTAATTTTAAAACAGTATTAGGGTAGCTGGATTCTATAAATTCTATAAATTGGGGTATAATACCTAAACCTCTGTATTCTTTTTTTAGGTACAAATCCTCTAACCAAATACATTTTTTGCCAAATTCTGTTGAAAAACTTTTAGCAATCATTGCATATCCAACTATCTCTGAACTGGTATTAAAAACATACCCCTCTAGAAATGGACAATCATTAATACAGTTTTCGAAGTCGGTTTCAAATATATCTTTACTTCCGTTTGTAGAAACAGCATCTGAGGAATAAAATTCTTCCATCATAGATATAATTTCTTGTTTGTCATTGGTTTGAAATGGTCTGATTGTTAAAGTCATAAAAACCTCATCTTTGTTTTGTTTATTTTAGCATACAATAGCAAAAATTTCCTTTAGATGCTTTTTAATAATTATGAAAACAACTATAAATAATCAACAGATATATTTCAAAGGTTATGATGCTAGACCATTAAAAGCTCTTTATTTATCTTCTCCTAAAAAAGAATTGGGATTGGAATTAGAGCGAATAGGAAAAAAAGCTGGTTTTGATGTTTTTATTCCTTCTGGTCGAACCTTATTAAAGGCTAGTGAAGCAAAATATGCCTATGCCGATCTCTCAAATAGTCCTTGGGCTCAAGATATTGCAACAATTTCGCCTAAAAAGAAAATCATAACAAATGAATATTATGATGACTTTGCCGATAATTTATCACGTAAATTAGGGTTGTATAAAGATTTCGATAGCGAAATTCCACAGGGTGGAAATATGTATTATGTAAAGGATACAGATGGTAAAGATATTCTTCTTGCAGGTCAAGATGCACAAAAAAGCATAGACAAACTTGAAGGTGCAAAAAGTATTTTGGGAGTAGATAAAATTGAATACATACCACAGATGGATTATCATATAGATTTGTTTGTTAGACCTTTGGATAACAAAAGAATTTTGCTTACAGATGATTCTTTAACAATAAAAGCTTTTAATAAAGGAATAAAATCTATTCAAAAACTTCTCAAAAAAGAACCTAAAAAAACAGAATTGTTGGTAGTAAAAGAAAATTTGGATAAGGAATTAAATAAATTCAAGAAATCCGTTCTTAATAATGTTCAAGCACCAAGAGAAGATGTAAAAGATATTTTAGAGAATAAAGGTTTTCAAGTTATAGGTGTTCCTGGAAGAATTTATCAAACATTCCCTGAACCTGAAGATATACAAATTACAGAAGATTATATAAGAGAAGCTTCAAACAAAAAATCAAAAAAACTTGCTTTTTTATCTATGTTTCCAGAAGAACATCTTTCTTTTTATCCATGTGTTTCGAAAGAAAAAAGTATAAAACCTGAAGAACAACAACTTACTCATTCGCTTAATTTCATGAATGCAATTATTACAAAAAATAAAAAAGGCGAAATGGTTTATATTTCTAACAAATCAGATTTTGATAAAAGAATTGGACTAACACCTGAGATAATAAAGGAAAGTGGTTTTAGTTTTGAGAAAGAATTTGTTAACTCTTTAAAACCATATATAAAAGAAGAAAATGTATATTTTGTTGAAGGTAAAGACGGAGAAATTCAAGATTCTTTAGAAAATTTAGCGGGCGGAATTCATTGTCTGACAACAGAAATGCCGAATTTTGATTTTTAGTTAGGTAATAAATATTACAATTTGTTAAAATTAAAATATAAAACTAGCAAATAAATTTTTGTTTGAATATTATATCAATGTGTAAAAGATATAAGTATAAAAATATGTGAATAAAATAAGGAGGAAAACATAAAATGTCAATGATTAATTCACTAAAAATGGCTATGGGTATTACAAAAGCTCCAGCAAAAACTGCTGCAAAAGAAGCTGCAAAGGTTGTTTCTAAACCTGCTGCAAAAGTAGAAGCTAAAGCTGCTGATGCAATGGAAGCTCAAGGTCGTGCAATGGTTAAAAAATATCAAAAACCTGAAACCGAAGTTGTAAAAATGGAAAATCCAAAATCATTAAGAGCTACATCAGGTGCTGGTGCTGGTGATGGTGGAGATACTGGTGCTTATTCTATTGATGATGCTCCATCTCAAGAATGGGGTTCTGTTTGGTAGGAAATAGTCGCCAATAAATAAAAGCTTAAAGAAGTGATGATTAATTATTAATTATCACTTCTTTTTGTTATTTGTCATTATAAGAGAATAGTTAGTGAAGTAATCAAGAACGTCTTATTTGTAATTTAGAGCCGTAGGCGAAGAATTTCATGCAAACTCAAACAGTCATTCAGAGTCTTTAGACGAAGAATCTCTCATAAGCCCAAGCCGTCATTCAGAGGGCATAGGTTACTACGCCTCGCACTAAACGGGTACACTCAAATTCAAATCGAAAAAATACTTTTTCCGATTATGAATTTTCGATTTTCACCCTCTGCTCGGCTTGCCGAAGAATCTCATATAATGTTTGTTAGAGATATTTCGCTAATGCTCAATATGACGTTCAGTTCGTCATTCAGAGCCGTAGGCGAAGAATCTCAAGCAAGTTTTGTTAGAGATATTTCGCTATGCTCAATATGACACCTAATCAGTCATTCCGTACTACGATACGGAATCTGTCAGTTTGATGTTTTGATAATAATCAGAATTGATAGATTTTACGTCATTACGAGGGAATGTAAAGACCGAAGTAATCTAGTTCCTTCAATAAACACTAAACAAATTTAATATTCCTAAATTGATTATTTACTGGATTGCCACGTCACTTCGTGACTCGCAATGACGGATTGAACTGTCTTGAATATCTTCTATACTCACAGAAATTCGCTCTGCTCGGCTTGCCGATGAATCTCATATAATGTTTGTTAGAGATATTTCGCTAATGCTCAATATGACGTTCAGTTCGTCATTCAGAGCCGTAGGCGAAGAATCCCATGCAAGGCACAATGCAAGGGATGTTAGAGAGTATGTAATGTTCTGTGTAATTTGATAGAGAAATAATAATTAATAAAACCTGTCAGTAATAAAATAATTATTATTAACTAGTATTAAAATAATACTAATACCACAAGTGTGATTAGATATAATTAAATAATTTGATTTCAATATTATTGATATATGAAAAAATGTAAAATTTTGTAAAAAACAAATCATGTTATGTCAAAAATAATTTATCACGAGTCTTTACATGTTAGAATTGTTTTGAGGTTAGTGGGGAAATCAACCAATCCAATACATAATCTTAAAGGTTAGTGATTATTTATACAAGATATATATTATAAGGAAGTGAATTACATGAAAAACAATATTTTCAAAAAACTCATCGCTAGTGCATTATGTTTGTCTTTTATGACTTTGCAAATAACATTTGCAGAATCCGTTATTCCAGTTCTTCCAGATAATGGTTCGGGAGGGGCTCAGATTAATGGTTCACATGGTGGTTTTACTGGTGTTGTAAAACCTGATAGTAATACAGCAAATCTTAAATTTAATGGTGATGCTGTTCTAGATTGGGGATTTTTAAATGTTGGAAAAAATCAATCTTTAAACTTCATCAACGGTAATTCTGCGGTTTTGAATAATGTTCTTAATGGTATGTCAACAATTGCAGGTTCAATAACAGGTGGTCAAGGTGCTATTATAATATCTAACCCAAATGGTATGTTAATGGCTCCTGGTGGTTCAATCTCAACTGCTGGTACTTTGGTTTTAACAACACAAGATTTAACTAATAAATATACTTTTAATGATGGTAAATTAAATATTAATTATGATTATTTAAATAATCCAGTATTTAAAGATAATACATATAGTGTAATCGCATTAAATTCAGGTAATGTTTTCTCAGGTGGAGATCTTAATATCATTGCAAAAGGTATTGATGTAAAAGCTTCTAATATTACAGGTAATAATATTTCATTTGTTACAAAAGATGGATCTAATTTTATAGCCGCTTCTGCAGATCCAACAAAAACAAATAATATAAAATTTAATAATAATTCATCAATTCAAATTGCAAATTCGTCAATTACATCTTCTAATCCAAGTGGGATTATTAACTTAGTAGCCGACAATAGTGCTATTAACGTTAATGGAGGAAATTTTACTGCAAAAGAAACAAAGATGTCTAATAAACATGCGGTATTATTAAAAGCAGGAGATATTAGCGGAGATTTGACAGTAAACTCAGATGGTTTTGTAGTAAATAAAAAAGGTTCAACTTCATCAACAACAGTTGGAGGTAATTTAACTGCTAAAACTGGCAAAAATTCATCAATATATAATATGACAGTAACAGGCGATGCAGATATTACATCTGGCTTGACACCAAAAGCAGAAGGTTCATATCCAAATTCACCAACTTACTTATCAAACTTTAAATCAAATAATTTGACAGTAAAATCAAGTGATCATGTATCATTGGTAAATGGTTCAGAAATAAAAGGTAATGCAAATATTGTAGCAGGTACAGGTAAACCAAATATGAAAATTACAGGTACTACCAATAGTGCGACCTTCTTTATGGGAGATTCAAAAGTAGGAAAAGATTTGAATGTTGAAACCGAACATGGAGCAATTCATGTTGCAGGAGGTTCAATTGGTGGTAATGCTAACTTGACTGCAGATTCAAAAGGAACAGATTCAGGAAATATTATCATTGGTTACAATTCAAATGATCCAAATAATGTAACAGATAAAAATTCAACAAGTATCGGTGGTAATATTACAACTAAAGCAAATCTATGGGTAAAAGCTTTTTCAAAAGATACAATGAAATTTAAAGATGTAGATGTAAAACAATATATGGATTTATCATC
>CAKUVB010000071.1 GCA_934693215.1 uncultured Candidatus Melainabacteria bacterium | reverse complement strand
AAAAGGGTAATGGCACCTATAACATTTGGTAGCATGACTATGTCGATGAGCAATGTCCCAAGAGCTATCGCTCGAGGAGATAATAGCATGCAATTTATAAATAGTATAGTTTCCGAACAACCTACTCCTCAAGGAATGGGGCGAGGTCCTTCATTAACTTCTGCTGTTGCTAGGGATTATCAAGGGATAAGAACGAATATGCAACAAGAGGAAGGCGGAGGTTTTATCAAAACAATTGCTAATTGGATTGTTGGTAAAAAATTAGATAACGCAGTTTAAAAAATTTATATATAAAAATTAAGGAGTCTTTTTTAAGACTCCTTTTTTAATGTTTAATTGATTACAGAGTCAATGTTGACCGATATTTTGTTTAAAACTTTGCGTCCAAATAGTTCAAAGATAAAATTCTTAGCTTTTTCCCATTTTGAACTTACTGCAACCATAGGAATAATTTCGTCTTCAGCAGAATCATAATCGCCTGCAATATATCTGTTTGTTGTAGATTTTACTATTGATTCTCGTTTATTAGGCAAGGTTTCAAAACCTAGATTTTCATAAAAGGTTTGTGCATAAGATAATTCGGGAACTTCTGACCTTACATATACATCTTGAAAGCCATCTTGTTTTAATGTATTAAAATATTCTGCAGAAAGTGTTTTGCCTGTGCCTTTTAATGGATTTTGTGGATTAGGATTCCATGATGCAAGCCAATCTAATTCGGTTTCTTTTTTTGCATGGTTTTTTCTGCTTGAATAAACAATTTGTCCACTATGAGATTTTTTGGAAGCATTGCCAATAATAATTCCGCAAGGCTCATTTTTGTTTATTGCTAGAAAAACTTTTGCTTTTTGTTCATTAGATGATTCCAAAATCTTTTGTGCGACTTCAAAAGCTTCTTGCATAACTTGTTTGTGCGAAAAATCATCAATTTGTCTTGATTTGCAATATGTTTGTAAATTATTTGTAAATCTAGATAAAAAAGGAATGTCTTTTTTTTCCAGTTGATAAATATAAGTAAAATTGTTTTTTCTTATTTGATAACGTGCAAGAGGGATTGCCTGAAAACTAGGCTGTGTTTTGTTATTTGGGGAATATAATGAGTTTTGAATATTCATAAATTATCTCTTGTCTATAAGAAAATTGCAAGTTTGTTTTGTTATATAAAAACAATGTAATAAATTTTTTCCTTAGTTTGTTACAAAAATTTTACATATAAAATGAAGTTATTATGTGCATATATCGTGGTTTTGTTTTTAACAAGATGTTTATTTCATAATAAAAGAATTGTAACAATTTCTTAATAAAGCGTCCCACGTAAAATTTACAATGTAAGGTGTTAGTGTACTCGGTTGAACGACAAAACTTTTTATAAGTTGCGTAAGTTCTGCTATAAAGAGTACAGGGAGAGTTATGTGTTAATGGGAATGGAGTAAATATGTATGATACATTGTACTAATTTTGAGCCGATGGATATTTGGGTTTTGGTTGATAATGAACAATTTGTTAATAGAAGATTGTCTTTCGGGATTTGTCCAATTTGTCAAAAGCCAATAGCAATTTTGGTTCAATTTAATTGTTTTAAGAATATGTTTGAAAAAACGAAAAAAATGGGGTTTGAATCGCAAAAATTTGTTGAGAAGTTGAAAAAACAAAAATGGGTTTCTGTATTAAAAAATCCAAAATCAAAAATAAAAACTTCTACTTATAAATGGGTTTATGGTATCAACAAAACTGCTAAAAATAAAACAAAACAGTATGCAAAAGATTTTTTTGGAAATTCCGTTCTAATAAAAGAATATTAATTATTTTCTTTCCTTTATACATTTATTCTTCAATTGTTAACTTGAGGGTTACTTGTTTTGAGTAATCCTCTTTTTTTGATGTTGAGAGATGAAGAAAGTATTGAGATATTTGTATGAGATTACTTAGTTATTGTTTGTAATGATGTGGATTTATTAGTTTATAATCAGCATTGACAGATTCCGTATTAAGTATGGAATGACTGATTGGGTTTGTCATATTGAGCGATAGCGAAATATCTCTAGCGAGGTTTGAAAGAGATTCATCGCCTGTCGGCTCTGAATGACTGTTTGGTGTTTTGGATTGCTTTGCCACAGTGTGGCTCGCAATGACTTTATCGTCAACAAGAAGAAGGTATGTTGAATAATTATATTCTATATATGCCGATTATCTTGTTTGAAGAAGATTTGCGTAAATTGAAGTTAAGATTCTAGATAAACTCCTATTGCTATATAAAGAAAGAAGAAAATTTCATAGCTAATTAAAAGTATTCCACCTATCCAAATGCTATTATAAATTGGACTATAAATAAATTTTATATGTGGTTTATTATTATCGGAATTGGTATATTTTTTAATACTAGTTTCAATAATGATTAGCAATATAAGTGGAATTCCTAAAAAAAGGCCACTTACCATTGTAAAAACATATATTATAACGAAAAAACAACCAACTCCTAATACATTATCGTCCCAAATACAACTTGTTGCAGCGAGAGAGGCAAAAAATACAATCCAGCCAATAGCCATTAAACAATGTGTCCAGAAGTATTTTTTAAGTGAAATGAAGCTTTGGTATAAGGTTTTAAGTGTTTCCATAGTATTTGCCTTTTTATAGTTAATTAATCTTAGTAGTTAAGTATGAGTTGAATCGTAACTATGACACAAAATAATATGTCAAAAATAAATAAACATATTCCACATAGCCAAAAAAGATTATAAATACGACTGTAAATAAATTTTATGTGTAGAGAATTCTTCTTATATTTATTATATTCTTTAATACCAGTTTCAATAAAAATGATTAATAATATTGGTATTTCTAAATAAGTAATTACAAATTTTGTAAGATAATAAGTTACCATAGAAAACATAAATATACCTACGAGGTAGTAATAAAAACAACTTATCAAGCCTATTACAAGAGAAGCAAAAAATACAATCCAGCCAATAGCCATTAAACAATGTGTCCAGAAGTATTTTTTAAGTGAAATGAAGCTTTGGTATAAGGTTTTAAGTGTTTCCATAGTATTTTTATTATACTTTATATTTTTATTAAATGTATATATATATTTTCGTTTTTTTTGTGGGGAGTGTATGAGATTCATCGCCTACGGCTCTGAATGACTGTTTGGTGTTTTGGATTGTTTTGCTATTGCTTGTGATGATGGGGTTTGTGGAAATAAGAAATGATAAGAATGGAGTAAATTATGACAAATAAGACAAATTGTGTTGGAAGTTATGCGGTGAGTGGTTATACTCGTTCTGACGGAACAGAAGTTTCTAGTTATGTGCGTACTTGTGGTGCAAAGCATGATGGCGGTTCTGAAAGACATAAATCGAGAAAAGGACTTGTTGGAGCTGCTGCTAATTTATGGGTTAATGATATTGATAAAATTTTAACAAATATTGAACAGCGAGTTAATAATGGTGATTTTTATAGAATCCAAGCTTTTGTTGCTGAAAAGTTAAGACTTTCAACTGTATTTTTTAAATATTATGGGCTTGCATTAAATTTTGAAGATGTTAAAAAATTTGATAGAGAAAATACGTATACAACATTTGGTAAGCTTTCTAGTAAGTTGAAAGCGGTATTAAAAGAAACTTGTGATTTAGCAATAGATGATAATACAGCTATTGTAACTCCACAATTTGGTTCTTCTCTATATATTAAAATATTAGAATCTCCTGAGTTTAATGATATTATTCAAAGAAATATGTTAAAAATAAAAAGTGGAGAATTGAAAAATAAAAAATTACCTATAGCATTTAATTATACTTCTGATATACGTTTAACTCTAGGACATGCAACATTGTATAATTTACATTATAATTATGGTGCTATATGTGGAATGATTATTGATGCTTATGATTTTGAACATAAAAAATTAGACTTATTGAATAAAATACTAAATGTGCATAATGTTAATGAGTTGAAAGTTCTATCAAATGAAGTAATATCAAAGTCAATTAACAACAATGCTTATCAGCAACAATATAGAAAAAAGTTAAAAAATTATTTGATTGTAATGCCGATAGTAAAGTTTGAATAATCAATTATATGAAATATTGTATAAATTGATGTATAGCAAAAGATTAAACTTTCAACAAGAATTAAAACAATGCCACATTGCCAAATCAGATGATAAATTGGGTTCTTATTTAGGAAGTTTAAATTTATACAGGTTGATTCTATAGAAATTTTATCTGCAATAATTATAAATATAAATGGGATACCAAAGATAATTAATGTTGTAATTGTGCAAAGACTTATTAATAATAATGTTACATAATCAATGTTATCATATATTGCAATACAACATATTGAAGAAATGAAAATTATCCAACCTATACTCATTAAATAATGTGTCCAGAAGTATTTTTTAAGTGAAATAAAGCTTTGGTATAAGGTTTTAAGTGTTTCCATAGTGTTTTTATTATACTTTATATTTTTATTAAATGTATGTATATATTTTCAGTTTTTTGTGGGGAGTGTATGAGATTCTTCGCCTGTCGGCTCTGAATGACGTAAAATCTGTTAATGTTGGTTATTTTATAATTGGGGTTTATGCAACCCCAAACCCCGCACCAAATATTCTTTCTTTTTTATTGCGAAGAAAAAAGAAAGAACATTGGATAAGAAAGAAAAACAACGCCGACTAAAAACAGTCACTAAATTCAACCCAAAACTCGTGAACTCGCTACCGCTCAAACAACACGAGTTTTTCCGCTGTTTCATTAAGTGACTGTAGTCTATTTGTAATATCTGCAAGTTAAATACGTCATTGCGAAAAATCTTTGATTTTGAAGCAATCCAGTAAATTAAAGAAGGGTTTGTAAGTTTGATGTATGAATAATCGGCATTGACGGATTCCGTATCAAGTACGGAATGACTGATTGGGTTTGTATGAGATTCTTCGCCTACGGCTCTGAATGACAAGTCCCGTAATGACATGGTTTGTGATGATTGCTAATAAAACTAAATATTGATTAAAGAAAGGGTGGTTGGATATGGAAATAAGAATACCTGCAAATGAAAATTTTGATTTTTATGCGTGTAAAAAATTATATAAAAAATATCAAAATTTAATTGGTGATGATGTCTCTTTTAATCAAATTATAAAAAATACGTTTTTTTATTCTTTTTACCAAAATAAAAAACTTATTGGTTGCATATATATTTTTGAAAAATATAAAAAGCTATACATGAATGGGTTTGCTATTCGTGGGTTTCATAATTTTAATATCAAAGCTGTGAAAAAAATATTTGAGTGGTTCAACACAAATATTTATGCAGAATCTAATAAAAAGCCTGCAATTTATCTATTGTTAAAATGTGGGTTTAAGAAAATATCAGATGATTTATTTGTTTACTACAAAAAGGACTTATGTCAGAAAGGAATGTGAAATGGGAGGTTCTTCTAAAAACAATTCAACACAAAACACTACTCTTGGGAATACTACTACATCTAATCCGTATGTTACCTCAACCACTAACAATGCAGGAACTACTACAAATTTTCAAAATGGTACTGCTCTAAAAACAATTTATGATAATGTTAACCAAAATATTGGAAATCTTTTGAATGAGTATCTTAACCCAACGCTAAATTCTACAACAAATCAAGCTAAATTAAAAAGTTTCCAAACAAATTTGAACAACCAAATGTATGCAAATATGGAAAATAACATTATAAATCCATTAACTAAAAGGAATATGATTCGTTCTAGTCAAGCTACTGATATGTACAACAACGCATCTAAGCAAGCAACAAATGAAATGGCTAACTATGTAAATAATCTGCTTGCAGATTCTCAAGACAATACTGCAAATATGATTAACAATCTATTGAATGCATATATGCAAGGTTATAATGTCATAAGTAACAACCAAGCTCAATCTCTTAACACAAGTAAAAGTAATGCCTCAAAACAAACATATTCTACTCAGAAAAATACTGATTCTGCTCTTGATTGGTTGAATTTTGTGAACAGTTGGAGAAAAACTGATTCTGAAATTATGAAGAATTTGAAGTTTTCTTGATAAAAAAATAATTTAAAAAACGAAGTGAGAAATTTATGAAAAAAAAGAAAAAAACTGAAAAAGAGTTCGACAAAGTCAAGATAAATTGCTGGCATGTGAACTTGTTTAATACTGCTCTTGAATCGGTCGAAATTCTATTGAAAAATTTCCTGATTGAGATTGAAAATTATAATGAAAATCCGTTAGAGTTATCTAAAAATATTATCGCTACTCTTGATTTTTTAATCTCTGCTATTGGGAAAATTCAAAAAGGGCAAAGGCTTGCTCTTAATCTTGATAAAAATAATTCTGTACAAGACAATGAACCTCAAATTAATGTTATTGAGGGGATTGATTTTGAAAAAATTTAATGAAAGGTGATTATATGTCATTTGAATATTTAATACAAAAAGAAAATTCTATAAAAAAGCTCTCTAAAGGCGATGAAAATTCTTTAGTAAAATCAATTACTGAAAATTTTAAAATCTATAACGAAAAACGAAGTCAAAATCTTCAAAATTCCAATGCCTTAATTGACGAGATTTTCTTTAAAAATAAGTTTGTAACAAATACCTCGGATAAAAATACGAACTGGAAATCTAAAATAAAAATGTGTAAATTATTTATGTTTTACCAAACTCTAAAAGCATTTATTTGGAGAAATGTGTATTCTAATGTGAATTCTATGTTTGACGTATCTGGAGAAAATCAAGATAGTGATAATTTTTCTAACAAGCAAAAAGCTATGTTAGTAGATATCTTAGAAAAAATGAATTATCAAAAAACTTGTGATACAGTTATTGACAATGCATTATTATACGGGGAATTGATTTCTTTTACAGCTTGGAAAAAACGCTATGAAGAATACCGACGTCCTATTGAGTTTTTTAAAAATATTTTTTCTGATGATTTTCAAAAACTTCCTAGAGTTATGGAAGCTATGTCGCAAGGAAAAAATTATTGGACTGATTCAAAGAAAATATACGATAATCCGTTTATATATCCTGTGAATCCTGCAAACCTTGTGTTTGATGTTTCTCAAAAAGATAACTGGGACGATTGCCCTAAAATATACCGTTCGTTTAAATGTCCTCAAGATATTATTAATAATCAGCTTTATTCTATTGACAGTTTGACCGCTAGAGAAATTAAAAATTTAGTAAAAACTAACAATGAACCATATAACAAAGATGTGAAAAAACATCTTGATGAAGTTGTTGACGGACAAACTGTTGAAATACTTGAGCATTGGGGAGATTTGAAACTCCCTGACGGTACTATCCTGAAGAACTGGCATGCTGTTGTTGTTGCAAGGAAATACCTAGTGAGGTTTAAAAAGAATGAAACAATTATAAATCCATTTACTTATGGTACTTTTATTCAAGACCCAGAGTCTAAAAGAGGTATTTCGCCACTTTATTCGATTCTATCTATTGCTCATGCTCAAGAAGATTTGTTTAATAGAACTCTCAATATGCAAGCTCTTTCAGAAAATCCTCCATTACTTGCACCTGAAGGATTTTTTACACAGGAAGAAATAAATCTCTACCCGGGGAAAATTATCGAATATGGGGATAATCTTTCGCCGTCTGCTGCATTTAAACAACTGACGTTTGAGCATACAGTATTTTCTAATGATATTTCTTTTCTAGATAGTTTAATGTCAGAAGTATCAGGGATATATCCTAGTATGATTGGGATAGATGAAGATTCTGTAAAAACTGCTACTGAAATCACAACAAAAACGCAAGGGCAAATGACACGTCTTGCAATGCTTTTGGATATTATTAATCAATATTTGATTATTCCGAATGTTAAAAATGTTGCTAAACTGTGTGCTGATTTTAAATCAGGTATTGAAACGGTTTATATAAATAAAAATAATCAAAAAGAATTGATTGAGATTGATGATAGTGTTCGACAAGCGGATTATAAATATACTTATTCTGATAGAACTATGATTAATGAAAAATCTAGTAAAGCAGATTTGCTTGTTCAGGCTATTGATAAATTTTCTCAAAAAATTACATTAGATTTGCCTGAAATTTTTGTTTGGTATTTTGAACAAAAAGGTGTTGAAAATCCTGAAAGATTTTTAACGCAAAATGCACAAATCCCTCAACAACCTGTTACAGAAACTCCTCAAGTTCCTGCATCTGTTGAGCAAGCACAAGTCGGGTAAAGTTTTTTCTGTCAGGTCGTTATAGATTCTATGACGACCTGATGAATGTTTTACTCTGTGGGGGTTATTACTTAGCTATTGGTTGTGATGCCGATAGTAAAGTTTGAATAATCAATTATATGAAATATTGTATAAATTGATGTATAGCAAAAGATTAAACTTTC
>CAKUVB010000070.1 GCA_934693215.1 uncultured Candidatus Melainabacteria bacterium | reverse complement strand
ACATATACAGAATTAATCCATTCACCTTTTTTAATATTGTAATAAGGAAGAATATCATAAGTTTTGCCAGTTACTTTGAAATCAGCATTACCTTTGATATCAGAATTACCGACTTTGATACCTCTGAATGTTGATTCTGCAACTAAGCTTCCGATTTCTTTGCAATTTTCAATAACGATGTTGCCAAGAGTTTGTAATGTTGATGTACCTGTAATTTTACTATCTGTAATTTCAATATCACCTAATACATCACTGTTGCCTTTGAATAAATTCCACAAATCGTCCCAGTTGTTTGGTACATCAAGTTTACCTTTAACATCTAAGTTGCCATTAATATCAGAATTTGCAACTTTTACGCTATTATTAGCTGATACGATAGAAACATTACCATTTTCTGTTTTGAATGAATAAGAATTAGGAGTTTTTACTGATGCAACAGAGATGTTGCCAGTTCCTTTTGTTACAAATTGAATAGTACCATTAGTTTTGATAGATGCGTTTGCCACTTGAATTGTGTTGCCGTCTTTGAAATTTGTACCAAAGGTTTGGTTCGCTTTTTCTGCAACAAAAGTTGCACCATCTGTTGTTTTGAAAACAACATTACCAGTCTTTGCAACAAGTTCAGCTTTTGAAATATCAATTCCTTTAGAAATAATATTTATATCGCCAGCTTCAATATAAGTGTCTCTAAATGCGTTTGTCCAGTTTCCATCTTTAAATACGATAACAGAATTATTATCATCTTTGTATTTCGCATCTTCAATTTGTTGTGCTAAGTTATGAAATTTACCATCAGCATCAAGTTTTATGTTTGATAAATCTTTTGTAGTAAGAGTTAAAGCTCCAGCAGTTTCGAATTTGCCACCTTGCATCATTATACCGTTAGGGTTAGAAATAATGATATGGCCACTATCACCTTTTACTGTACCTGCAAAATTTGACATACCGTTAAGAACATTATTTAAAACAACATTTGCACCATTGTTAAATGTTAAAGATTGATTACCACCAACATTTAAGTGTCCCCAGTTGATAACTGCATCACCATTAAAATTGAGAGTGGCTTTGTTTTTATCAAGTCCTAAAAGCCCACCGTTTTGAAAACCTGTGAAGCCACCTGATGAACTAACAATATCAGCACCACCAGTACCAACATTATTTAAAACATCACCTGTCATTTGGTTTGCAAAAGTCGCTTGAGTCAAGAAAAATGATACACATAATGCACTAGCAATAGTCTTTTTGAGTAATTTTCCCATTTTTAATTCCTTATAACTTAACTATCTTACTTACAATACTTACTTAAGTATAAAAAATTGTAATCCTAAATTATTGACTAAATCTTAATATTTTTTTACAAAATTTTAACAATATTAAATACTCTAAATACATTAAACGGTTGATTGCAACTTGAAGAATAAACATTAATATATTTATGGGGAAATGTAGCGGAATGGAAAATACTATAGATAATTCAATAAAAACAAGTTTTTCTAGTGAATTATATCGTCAATTCGGGTGGTTTGACGATACTTTCGTTCCCCCTGTTCAAGAAGCAAGTGATGAATTTTTTGACAAAGGTTTTGAATTCAAACTTGTTTCAATCAGTGAAAATATGAATGTATTAACCAAATCCGAAAGCTTTTTTGTAACAAAAGTTCAGGTTGGACCTCGCAATGATATTTTTATCCGTATTTCTCAATCTGCAATATCTGTTATTCTCGATAAAATACTCGGGAAAACAAATAAAAGGTTTGATTTATCTTCTATCTCAGATTTAGAGGCGAAGATTATAACTTCATTTAACGATTATTTATACGAAAAGATTTCAGGAAATATTAACAAAGAAAATTTAACAAAGTATCCAGAAGAAATTAATATATCATATTTCGTAAGAAACATGAGTTCAGATGAAAGTGCAAGGTTTGTAATTTCTATTCCAAAACAAATGCTAAACCCTTTAACCCTTGCAGAACCTGAAAACCCATTAAACGATAGAATTTTTAAAGATGCTTTATCAGAGGTTAATCTTCACGTTGGCTCAACAATGTTTTCAGTTAATGATATCAAGCATATTTCTGTAGGTGATATTGTTGTATTCGAGAATAGTAATTCTCACGAGATGACACTTGTTTGTGACAACATATTACAAAAATTCAATCTTAATCCAAATGAAGAATTGATAATTCCATACGATTACAACGGAGGTGACGAAATGGACAACAGCCAAAACATAACAAACCTGTGGGATAGTTTACAGGTTGAAATGAGTGCTGAATTTGATAAAATAAAAATCTCTTTAGGAGAATTAAAAGATATCCAAGAAGGACTTGTTGTTGATATAAGTTCTGTTTATAACAACAAAGTTTCTCTAAAAGTTGGGAATAAGATTATTGCTAAAGGAGAACTTGTAATTATTAATGATAGATACGGTGTAAAAATATCAAATGTAACTGCAGAAGATATTATGGCAGGAGCTCCTGTTAGTATTGCAGATGTTGAACCCGTTGGAGAACAAGAAGAACAAAAATCAGCAATAATAAATCCTGATGCACCGCCAGAAGAACAAGCTACAGAATCTGCACAAGGTGGAGCAGAAGGTGGTGGAGATTTTGATTACAGCGATTTTGATATTGATGCAGACGATTTATAATTAATAAAAAATATGGGGAGATAATATGGGATATTTATCACATTTTGCAGTATATACATTAGCAATGCTAAGTGTAATAGGGATTGCTTTATTTGTGTATAAAAAATTTAATATGGTAAATTTTAGTAGTCGTAAATCTAATCTTTTGCGAGTTGAAGATGTATTGAGTTTATCTCCTCGAAAAACTTTATATGTAATAAATGCAAATGGCGAAAAGTTTCTAATTGCAGGAGATTTGGATAGAACAACTCTTATTTCTAAACTGGAACAAAAAGAACAAGTGAGAGAAAAAAGAAATGAACATGCTGTTGATTTAACGGAATTTATCCAAAACGAAGATATATTATACAGTTCTTCTGAAAAAGAACCTGTTATGAAAAATTTGGTAAAGAAGTTGGGGAGAGAAATCAAATAAAAATTTGATATATTCTGAAAGGTAAAAGAAATGGACTTTTTAAAAGATCTTAATCCTGTTTTACAAATGTTGGTAGTAATGTCAGTATTTTCATTACTTCCATTTATGTTTTGTTGTATGACAAGTTTTTTGAGATTTACAATAGTATTTTCAATGTTAAAAACTGCTCTTGGTACACAACAAGTACCACCATCAATCGTAATTATTGGTTTGAGTATGATTTTAACATTTTATACAATGAGTGGTGTATTCCAAAAAATGTATGAGTACGGCTCTGTACCTTATAAATCATCAAAAAATATAGTTTTAGCTCTAGAGCAAGGGTCAAAACCGTTGAAAGAATTTATGATGAAACAAACTCGTGAAAGTGATTTAGCATTTTTTGTAGAACTTTCTCACAAAACACCACCAAAATCACCGGAAGAAATAAATATGTGGGAAGTTGCACCTGCTTATATTTTGAGTGAATTAAAGACTGCATTCGAAATCGGTTTTGTTGTTTTTGTTCCATTTATCGTACTGGATTTGGTTGTTGCAAACATACTTTTAGCATTAGGTATGTTCATGTTATCTCCAACAATTATTTCTTTACCGTTCAAACTTTTGATATTTATTGCGGTTGACGGTTGGGCATTAATTGTTCAAGGTCTTGTTCAAAGTTATAATTAAAAAATAAAAAGGTAGTTAATAATGGAAGTTTTAGTAGAATATCTTGCAAAAGGTTTTATGACAATGCTCGCTATATCAATGCCTTGCGTATTGACTGCAGCTGCTATTGGTTTGGTTGTGGGTATTATTCAGGCAGTTACTCAGGTTCAAGAGCAAACAATCGCAGCAGCACCAAAAATTATTGCAGTATTTTTAGTTATCGTAATTGGGGGTATGGGATTTATTAAATTGCTTACAAACCTATTTGAGGACGGTATGGGGCTTGCGTTTAACTTGATTCCTAAAAATGATAACTATGTATTGGCATCTGATTATTATAGGTACACTTCACCTTTAACTCCAGGAGAAATATCAGACAGATATCCTAGCAATTTAAAGATTCGTGATGTAATTAAAAAACCTAGTGATGCACCATTTGCCAGTCAAGATGAAAAACTTAGGTATGACAAATCTCAAAGAACTCCTATGCCAAAACCTGATTTTATAGAAACAAACAAAATTATAGGAAGATAGAATGAAAAAATTATTATCACTTTTTTTAATGATATTTATGTCAACACCTTGTTTTGCTTTTCAAAACTATATGGTACTTACGGATAAACAAATTTCAAAAATAAAAGTAACAAACGAAGATATTATAACCGTTCAGCCTATAAAAGCTTTAAACAATGAAGGTAAAGCGATGATTATTATTCCTCATCAAACAGGCTATACCAGATTGAGTTTTTGTAAAGGCAAAAAACATATTAATTTACTTGTAAAAGTTTCCGAAAACGAAACTTGTATAAAACATGTTAACGGAATAAAGCTTATTCCAATTGATTTGCCTCCGGAGTTGAAATAAGAAATGGATAATTTTATTGCACAATTAGGAATGATGTTTCCGCAGTTAAGTATTCATATAACTGCGGGATTAATTGTGTTTGCAAGAGTTTTAGGGTTTATTAGGTTGGCCCCTGTTTTTAATAGAAAAGAAATAAATACTATTGTAAAGTTATCGTTTGCATTACTTTTAACCGGTATTTTTGTAATGACTTTACATATTGGACCACCACCAGCTGATAACTCATTGTTGGTTTCTATACTTTTGAATTTTGTTGTTGGTGCAATGATTGGTTATATGGCACAATTAATACTTTTAGCTATTGATGCCGGAGCTGATATGATAAACATGCAAATGGGTTTAACTTCAGCTATGGTTCTTGACCCAACTACTCAAAGTCAAACCTCTTTGTTAGGTAAATGTATTTCTCTTTTGGGGATAATTATTTTTATAGAGGTTGGGGGATTATATTGGCTTGTGACAGCTTTTGTCAGAAGCTTTCAACTATTTCCTGTGTATGCTACAAGTATTCCTTTGATGAAAATTGTTAATATGGATTATCTTATCCAAATGACATCGAATGTATTGTACATGGGGTTACAAATAGCTTCTCCAATTCTTCTTGCAACATTAGGACAAGATATTATATTAGGTGTAATTTCAAAAACTGCACCTCAAGTAAACGTGTTTCAGTTAAGCTTCTTGTTCAAACCTGTATTTGGTGCAGCGATTTTGGTTTGGATTCTGCCAATGTTAATTAATATTATTTCTGATTATTTCCAATCTTATTCGAATATTTTTTAGAGAGAAGTTAGTAGTTATTTTTTATGAATAATCAGCATTGACAGATTCCGTATCAAGTACGGAATAACTACGTTATATTGAGCGAAAGCGTAATATCTTTAACAAGGTTTGCTTTCTCCCTTGTATGAGATTCTTCGGCAAGCCGAGCAGAGCGAATTTCTGTACGGCATTCATGCCGGATAGCGAACAGATTGAGGCTTTTGGAACGGAGTTCCTTTGCCGAAACTCTGTGAGCGTGGAAGAAATTCAAGACAGATGTGAAAATCGAAAATTCATAATCGGAAAAAGTATTTTTTCGATTTGAATTTGAGTGTACCCGTTTAGTGCGAGGCGTAGTAGATAAAGGCTCTGAATGACATTATTTAAAACTATCTAAATAATCCGATTAGTTTTTGAAAAAAACCTTCTCTTTTCTCTAATTGTTCAATTCTTTCTGATAGTTTTTTGTTATGGTCAATCAACTCTTGAACCTGTTGAGATAGTATCTCGTTATCTTTTTTGTATCCGCCAGCTTCAATTAATTTTTCAGCCATATCAGAATTTTTAATATCCTCTGTTATCTTTTTAGCAACAGATTCAGCAAGCATTTGTAAAGTTTGCGTGGTAACATCAAGAGTCAAATTTCTTAATTCAGGTTTGTTTTGTTGAGAACCCATAATCTCATTTGGTTCAATGTTAGAAGGTAAATCCATAGGATTATTGTTTTCTAAAACAGTTGTTTCGTTGTTTGGGTTTTCTATATTTCTTAATTTTCTGATGATTTGTTGGTCAGAAAAACCTTGAGCCTTCAAGTTTATACCTTTTTTTATTTTTTCGATGGCATAATCATCATAATATTCTTCTTTTTGCTCATTTTCATAAACAGCTTCTATGTTCCAAGATGATATAAATGTAGACAGGGTTCGTCTGTCTATATAATAATTTTCAGAGTTTAGTTTTAGAAGAATATCATTTTTATTATACATTTTTTAACCTTATCTTTTAATTTGTCTTGCAATATCACGTTCCTGAGTTTTTTTAGTAATAGCCTCTCTTTTGTCATAAAGCTTTTTACCTTTTGCAAGTCCGATTTCTAATTTTGCTAACCCTTCTACAAAAAACATTTCTAAAGGGATAATTGAATACCCGTCTTTTTTTACTTTTGTATGAATTTTGAGTATTTCTTTTTTATTTAATAATAGTTTACGTATTCTATCCGGTTTGTGGTTATACCTATTACCTTGTTCATAAGGTGATATATGAGCTCCGTACAAAAATACTTCTCCATCTTCAATTTTAGCGAAACTATCTTTTAAATTTACTGCATTACGTCTAACGGATTTGATTTCTGTCCCTGTTAAAACTATTCCAGCAGTATATTTCTCAAAAATCGTAAAATCATGAAATGCTTTTCTATTTGTTGTGATAATTTTTCTACCCATAGTTTGAATTATAATCCAAACCTTTTGGATTGAAAAGATATTGTTAAGGTTTTACTTCACTTGCTGTTTGTTTAAATTTTTCAAGCGATTCAGGAGAATTCTTTTTAAAGAATTTCCCGTACTCAAGACTATCCAGCTTGTATTGTCTTAATTTTAACACTTCTTTATCATCTAGTATTTCTTTTGATTTATAAAGACCGTCAGGTACATGTTTAACTCGTTGTTTGTATTCAGCCTGACTACTTAGATAATCTTTTGTCAAAATACCATTATCTAGCATTTTATTATCCATTTCTTTATACGCAGATTTATAATTAGAATCATTTTTTAATCTATTTTTTTGTGCAATTTTATTAAACTCTTTTACTTTTTTAGAATCATTTGCAATACGTGTTGTTGCAAGCAATCTGCTAAATGCAACAGAATCAAGCGAACGTTGTTTGTCGGCATCTTTAGCCAAACCTTCTCTCCAAGCTGATTTTATTGCGATATATTCTTTTGCCGGCTTATTTGCCATATAGCTATTTAATGTTTTAACTTTTCGTACTTCGTTGCAACTTGTCATTGATGTTAATGCTATCATTGAGCCAATGACACCTTTTCTTAATTGATTAATCATAATACTCCCCAATTTATAATGGCTGTGTAATGTATTTATTGTATTATAAACATTTAAAACTTAGAACCTTGATATGAGTTTCTGCGTAATAATTCTTTATCAATCTTATTTAGACAATCTAGTTTCTTACCTATCCAACGTGGGGCAATAAGTTCTTTTTTCAACCCATTACCGGCAAGGCGATGAATTGTTGTATTTTGAGGTAAATATTCCAAAAAATCGCATACCGTATTTATGTATTCATCTTCTGACATGAAATCAATTTCTTTATTAGCATACATTTGAGCCAGTTTAGTGTTTTCCAAAGCACATAACATGTGAATTTTTACCCCATCTACTCCTAATTCTGCCAATTTTTGAGCTGTTTGCATCATTTCATTATGTGTTTCCCACATACCCAATATTACATGGACACAAACATTTATTCCTCTTTTTTTTGTTGCTTCATAACTTTTTAAAAAAGTTTCAAATGTTTCTCCACGATTAACTTTTTCTAATGTTTTGTTATGTATTGTTTGTAGCCCGTATTCAATCCAAGTATAATAATCTTTTGATATATCTCCTATCAAGTTTAATTTGTCATCATCAACAGAATCAGGACGAGTACCAATAGACAAACCAACAATATCTTTGTGAGTTAGAGCTGATTTATAGATTGTTTCAAGTTCATTTACGGGTTTGTAGGTGTTTGTATAGGCTTGAAAATATGACATAAATTTTTCTGCCTTAAATCGTTTTGATAATGTTTCTACACCGGTAAGGATTTGGTTTTCTATTGATAAAGTGTTTGAATGTGCCTGAGAAAAACTTCCTGAGCCATCACAAAAAATACACCCTCCTGTAGATATTGTTCCATCTCTATTGGGACATGAAAATCCTGCATCAAGGGTGATTTTATAAACTTTTGCATTAAATTTATTTTTTAAAAACGCACTAAATTGGTTATAGCGTTTGTCTGTATTATTGAACATTGTTTTGTATTATAG
>CAKUVB010000069.1 GCA_934693215.1 uncultured Candidatus Melainabacteria bacterium | reverse complement strand
AAGTAACAAAATCCTTTAATATTATCCTATGGCTAGAAGTTTTTTATCTATAAATGCAAACTACAACGACTTTATTTCACTACCATCTAGAGGGGTAAATAAATTTGTTTTGGAAAACAATGAGCATATTCTAAGCAAGTTATATGGATTTTGTCAAAAATCTGATAACATTCTTGTGGTATCAGGTTTTATTGGAACCGGAAAAACTTCAATCGTTAATCATCTTCTGAATTACATTGATAAAAACGTTTATTCGTTTAAAATAAATTGTTCAAATTCGATAACTCTTGATGACGTATTATTACACCTATGGACTCAGTTTATTTCTGTAGCAGCAAACTCAGAATTAGGGTATAGATATAGACAAACAAATTCGTTCCAAGATAGAATTTCCGGTTGCTTTACTGAAAGTCCGTCAAATATAATAATAACTCTTTTTGATTTTGATTTAGTACAAGAAAATAATATATCTGACATTATTAATTTTTTAACAGCTATTTCGAAAGATGAAAAAATAAAAGTTATAATCGTATCAAAGACCTTTGATACAACACTTTTTCCACAGGATATTTTATATACAAAAGTTATTTTAAAAGCACTTTCACGTATATTTTTTGAAAAATATCTTGCAGAACAAAATATCAAAGCTACATCAAGAATGCTTGATGAATTATACAAAATAACAAGAGGATACTATTTATATACAGAGATAACCGGTTTAATATTGAATAAAAAAGAGTTAAGTGTAAATGATTATCTTGTGGCATATACAAATTCCGGCTTATCATTTGACAAATTCTTAGCAAAAGCTTTTATAAGTATGCAATCAAATGATGCGTTAAAAATTTTACAAATGCTTGCTATTACAAGACACCCAATTAACTCTCAAGTTTTGGATTATTTTGATATATATAATAAACTAACAATAGATGAGTTAAAAAAAGACAAACTAATTACACAAAGAGATGATTTATTTGTAATTAATAACTACTTTAGAAACGAAATTTTAGCGGAAATTGATGACGACAATAAACAAGCTTTACGCAAAAACCTAATAAAGTTTTATAATTCACAACTTCCTCTAAAACCTTCTGAAAGGTTATTATTAATATCAAGAACTACAATGAGGACCGAACTGCAATTTCATTCTTCTGAATTACCTACTATTATCGAAACAAAAGAAGAACAACCAATAACCTATAAAGCCCTTTCAACAAATGAACTTTTAGAATGTGCAGAAACGTTAAAAAATGAATATAAATATAACGAAGCTATAAAGGTTTATCTACAACTTTTAGAAAAAAATGATGTCGACAATATTAAAATTTATACTGAACTATCAGAACTATACATCAAAGTCGGCAATTTAAAATATTCTCTACACTATTTTAATCATTTGATTAAATATTATAGAGAACACAATGACATAACCTCTGTTAATAAAATAAAATTACAAGTCGCACAAATATATTATCAATCATACAAAACAAATGAAGCGATAAATATTCTGCACGAAATAATATCAGAGTCTACTGAAACTTCTACAACAATAGAAGCTTACACTATACTTGCAAATATTTATATATCATTATCTGCAAAGAACAAAGCTTATGAACTGTATAACAAAGCTATTATTTTATCAGAAAGAGAACAATGTAAGCTAAATTTATCCGAATTGTATTTTAAATTTGCTATATTAGCTGATGAAAACGATAATACTGAGATAGCTATTGAATACTATAAAAAATGTATTGCAATATCTGATGATAATTGTAAATACAAATCTTTATCTTATTCTAACTTAGGAGATTTTTATCTTGATATAAATGACACAAAACATGCACTAGAGAATTTTAAATCTGCATTTTTATTAGATGAACAAAACTCTAATAATTACGGAATGTATTATTCTGCATCAAATGTTGCAAAAATACTTATACACAGCGAAAGAGAAGAAGCTTATAAATATCTTTTACAAGCAAAAACCGCTGCTATAAAATCTAATGATATTTTTGCAATGGCAAATGCAGGACTACATTTGGGCGACTATTTTTCTAACAAAAACGAACCAGAACTAGCATTAAAAGAATTCTTTGCAGTTTACAATTTAGTTAAAGACAAATTTAGTCAAGATAATAAAAAGAAAATACAAGTTCGCATAAATGATATAAAATTAAAAATAGGGGATAAAAAATTTAATGAACTTCAAAATAAATACTGATTTTACAAATTATATGAAAGTTTTTCTTGTGCAAAATGCTGTACTTAATCTAATTTCTAAACATGAAGAAAAATTTTTATGGGAGAAACATGTATATGATTCTTTAGGGATAAAATTGTTTTTTGAAAAATATTCCCCAAAAGTTAATACTCTTTTAGATATCGGCACTGGTGGAGGATTTCCTGCCGTTCCTATAGCTTTGGAATATCCAAATATTGAAGTCTTTGCTCTTGATAGTATCCGAAAAAAAATTAATGCAATAGAAAATATAAAACAAGAATTATCAATAAATAATCTCACTACAATATGCGATAGGGCAGAAAATATTGAACAAAAATTTGATATCATTACTTCTCGAGCAGTTGCAACAATTGATATTTTAGTTAAATATGCCACACCATTATTAAAGAAAAACGGTTATTTTGTTGCATATAAATCACGCTTAGCAGATAAAGAAATCAGCGATGCTAAATATTTAATAAAAAAATCAGGTCTAAAATTGATTGATATTATTGAATATACTCTACCTCTAGAAGAAGTATATGAAAGAAAACTTGTTGTTTTGCAAAAGATTATTTAATATTTAAAAACTTACAAACTTTTAGCAAAAATTTATTTACATTTTTATCTTTTGGTAGAGCAACTTCTTCTCCCGCATAACCTTTATAACTTTTTATTATATTTTGAGGTAATGTACGATTTTTCGACAAAGTATCAGATAAAAAAGCTAAATATTCGTCTTGTTCTTCTTTGTACATAATATCTTGACGTCTTATATCTTCATCAGCTTCATAATGTATAAGAGCATGGTATGCAGTGATAATACTCTTATCTGTCGTATTTTTAGGAAAATTCAAAAGAGCCTGTCTTACAGGAATCTGCCCCGTAATTACAAGCATTATCAATCTTGATACTAATTGTCTATCATTCATATAAAAATTTTATAACAAAAAGTTTTCTAAAACTATTTGTTATTAAATTAAACAATATAAAATAGAATAATTACTGCTTGTCGATTGTAACTAGTCCAAAACTTGGTCCGGAAGGGTCTTGAGGTCCAAAATTGTAATTAAAATCAACACTATTACCATCACTTAAATCAATAACATGAGATGGTATTTTCTTCTTCATTAGTTTTGAATATTTAGATTCATGCTTAATAACTATTTTAGCTTCTTTGGACGTACAAGCACATAAAACTAAAGAACCGATTAAACATATTATTAATAATAATCCAATATATTTAAACTTCATATATTTATTATAACACTTTTTTTATATAAATACTATACTAAGTAATACTAACATTTAATTTAATCCGGAAACGGCTAATATCCTTTCTTTCATGAATATTGCATAAGTAGTATTTGATTCTTCTTCTTCGTTGCAATTTTTTATTAACTTTTCGAATTCTAGTATTACATTTTCATCTTTTAATTTTTTATACATGATACACTCCCCTTATCCACAATATATCTAACGACCATGCCATTTAAAAACTTTAATTTCTAAAAATTTTTCTTTACATTTCTTAAAAAAAAACAACAAAATAGGCAATTATTTAAAAGATATATACTTTATATATAAGTGAAGAAAAAAGTACGTAAAGAAAGGATATAATATGGGCTACGAAGACGTAAATGTAACAGGCAAAAGTTCTTTATCCCCTCAAGAGGTTGATGCTAGACGTAAAGAATTTGCAAAACTTAGAGAAGAAGGACATACTATTGAATTAACAGCTAGAGGTAAAAATTCTGGTGTATCTTATGACTACATGGATAGATTAAATAAAGATATAGAAGCTGGTATTTTTGAAGATAGAACAGAAGAAGGCTTTACAAAGAAAGATAAACTCGGACTAGCCAATGAATTTGAAAGTGTATTTCTTGATCATGGATACATTAAAACAAAAGATGATTTTCTAAAAATGAAAGCAAGTAACAAAAAAGGTGGCAGATCATACGAAATAACTTATGATGAATACATAAAATTAGCGAACGCTGCGGGATATTATTTAGTTGAAAAACCAGAAAAACCTGCAACACAAAAAGAAACTAAAGCTCCTGATAATAAACAGGAACAAGTAGTTGAAAATAATCAAGAAGCTCCTACACAAAAAACTGTAGAAGAACAAAAAAATAATAAATTAGATACAGTTATTTTAGATTCAATAACTTGGACTGATGAAAATGGTAAAATTGCAGAGGACACTCATGCTAATATTAACGGAAAGCCATATCATTTTACAACAGGACTAGATACATTCGGTACAGTTGATCCAGAAACTGTTGATATAAGTAAACTTTCTAATAAAGAGTTGAAGGAATTTGGTAGTGCACCAAGTGGTAAAAAAATAGCAACAGAACCTGACATTCTACCAAACCTAACGACTAATGATAGGGCTCTAACACCAACTGAAGAAATAAACGTTTCAGAAACACCGGTTACAGAAACTCCGGTTGCAAAAGCAACAGCCAAAGAAACACCGGTTGCTGAAACTACGGTTGCAAAAGCAACAGCCAAAGAAACACCGGTTGCGGAAACTCCGGTTGCAAAAGCAACAACCAAAGAAACACCGGTTGCGGAAACTCCGGTTGCAAAAGCAACAGCTAAAGAAACACCGGTTGCGGGAACTCCGGTTGCGGAAGCTCCAACCAAGGAAACACCGGTTGCGGAAACTCCAAAAAAATCAAATATAAAACAACTTGACGTACCAGCAGGTTCATTAACTAAAACTCAAACAGAATTTTCTACTGCAAGTGACAAATTAAAAAATATTCCAATGCCACAACCATCACCTAAAGAAACAAATACTCAACCTACGGCGACAGCGACACCAAAAGCAAATACGTCTAATGCAAAAACAGAATTTGAAAATATGGTTAATAGCGATCCTCAATTAGCAAACAAAACAGATAAAGAACGTGCAGAAATACTAAAAACAAAAGCATCTAATATCGAAACCGAAATTTCAAGACTTCAACAACCAACAGTTGTATATAAAAAGCGTTTATTTGGAACGAAAAGAATTCATACTACTGCAGAAGAAAATAGAGAAAAGAATAAAGAACAAATTGCAAAATTAGAACAAGATTTAGATACAGCAAAAAGGAATAGTACATACGCAAATGCTATTGCAGGTAATATCACAGGCTTTGGAGCTACAAGTCTAGTTGATAAAAATGGTAATACAGTAGCAAACTATCCACAATATACAACAGTAAAATATCGAGATGCAAATGGACAAGAGTCTAATGTCGCAAGAGTTATTACATATAATATTACCACTAAGAAAAATGATATAAACTACTATCCATTTGATGTTCAAAAAGTAAATGATTTAAAAGGACAACCTGAAAGATGGCAAGCCGTACCTGATATGAAAAATCAATTGACAGACGGTCAAGAAATCAGATAATACTTAAACAGGTAAATAATCGATAATAAAAACAAGCCTGCTATATAATAGCAGGCTTGTTTTTAAGTTGTTACATGATTATTGCAAGAAACCTTTTTTCTCCGCAATTTTATTCATTTGATTTCTTATGCTGTTAATTTCTTTTGTCTTTTTATTAATAGTATCATTATATGCTTTTCTTTCTTCAAAGAAAGTTAGTATATTCTTAAGTTTACTTACCATTTTCTTTGGCTTTTCTTTTGTATTAAAGAATATATCATCTTGCATATTGTTAAAACTATCTTCGTATTTACCTGCTTTATAATATACACCTGTATATAGAGATGGATATATACGCCCTTGTGTATATAAATGTACATGTAAGTCGCCTTTTAAGCCTTTTGTTTCTTTGGCAAACATTTTTTCTACAGTCTTTAATGTTTCTTTGTGTGGTAGATTTTTAAGAGTATCATTAGTTGAAAATTTAACTCTAGCACCAAATGAAACATTATTAGTTTGATTGTTAATCATTTTATACCCTCCTTTTGGATATAAAACCCATAAATAAATAATATGCTAGTTTGTGTAGTTTTGTTAACAAGGCATAGTCAAAATATTGCAGAATAAGTATAAAAAAATACTCCCCAGGTTATCTTGAGAAACTCGCATTAAACGGGTTTACGGTTTTTACTTCAAGAATTATTTTCTTTTGTATATCAAATCAATAGAGTTAATGTCATCAAAACATTTCCAAATATTTATCAAGCATAATATAAAATTAAGTAATATTACCCTTTGCGACAAACCTCAATCTTAGAAGATTTATGATATTAAAACTTATCAGATACCCCCTTTATCCTGATTATAATAATTTCCCATTACACATATACACCATATCTATATACCCATCTTTCTTGTAGTATTTCCGATTGTATGGTGCATCTAAAAAAATAATCTTAAGAAAAGTGCTTTGCAGATACCTTTATTATACAAAACACAAAAATCAAATTAATATTATTGACGTTGCTGTAGCATATTTTTTTGAATGAGATAAAGAAATTTTCACATTCAAATTAGGATATTTTTTTATATTAACATAAGGTACTCCATTTTTTTTATTTAAAATTTCAATATCTTTTAAGTAGACACTTTCAATATTTAAAGAATATAGAGCTTTAATAACTGATTCTTTTCCGCAAAAACGAGCACATAAATGTTGAGAGGGAACACCTTTTGAAAAACAATATTTAAGTTCTTTTTCCGTAAATATATGGCTTAAAAATTGTTTATCATTTTCTAATGTTTTATCTTTAAATCTTACTATTTCTTCAATATCTGTACCAACTGAAAAATCATGATTAACTTTTATCATATCCATATTTTTATTGTATAATAAAAACGTAAATATAAGGAGATAATATGCAAATAAATGTTTTAGAATATTTAGACAAAACAGTTGAAAAATTTCCACAAAAAACGGCTATTATAGACAATAACAAGACAATTTCTTTTCAAGAATTGAATAAAAAAGCTAAAAAATTAGCTACTTTTATTGCAAATTCTGATGTCACAAAACAACCGATTGCAGTTTATCTTCCAAAAACTATTTACAGTGTAATGTCTAATATTGCGATTACTTATAGTGGCAATGCATATATGAATTTGGATATAAAAAATCCAATTGAAAGAATTACAAATATTCACAACTTAATTCAGCCTAAATTTGTTATTACAACATCAAAATATAAATCTAAAATTGAAGACATTGAAAACATAAACATTATAAATTTAGATGAATTTGATTTTAATATAGAAATTAATGAATCAAAATTAAATGAAATTCGATCTAAGTTAATTGATACAGACCCATATTGTATAATCAACACCTCAGGTTCAACAGGAACTCCCAAAGGTGTAGTATTAAACCATAGAAGTTTTATAGATTTTACAGAGCGATCATTAGAGAACTTTGATATTACAGAAAACGAGGTTATAGGCTCATTGTCGCCGTTAGTTTTTGACATTTATAGTATTGAATTATGTTTGTTAATGTCAAAATCAGCAACAATTATACTAATTCCAGATACGTTATCAGCTTTTCCAATTGAAATTCTTAAATTGTTAGAAAAAAATAATGTAACCTTTTTATTCTGGGTTCCAACAATTATGGTAAACATTGCAAATATGGATTTGTTGTCAAAAATAAAATTACCAAAACTGAAAACAATATGGTTTGCAGGTGAAGTATTCCCAACTCGTCAATTTAATTATTGGTATAAAAATTTACCAAACGTAACATTTGCGAACCTTTATGGACCTATTGAAATTACGTTGGATTGTACATATTATATTATTAACAAAGATATCCCAGATAACGAACCTATTCCAATAGGAAATGCGTACAAAAATACTGATATTTTGATTTTGGATGAAAACGATAATCTTGCAAAAGAAGGGGAATTATGCGTAAGAGGTTCATCTTTAGCAATGGGTTATTATAATAATCCAGAAAAAACGGCTTTAGCATTTGTTCAAAATCCATTAAACAAATCATATCCAGAAATTATATACCGTACAGGTGATTTAGTGTATGTAAACAATAATAATGAAATCGTTTTCAAAGGCAGAAAAGATAACCTTATAAAACACATGGGTTATAGAATTGAACTTGATGAAATTGAACACATCGTAATTAATATTCTTAAAATTGTTAAAAATGGTTGTGTTGTATACAACAAAGATAAAAAAGAAATCACAATGTTCTATGAAAGTGAAAAAGAAATTTCGCCAGCAGAATTTAGAAAACGAATTGGAACAATGCTTCCAAAATATATGATTCCGACTGTTTACCACAGAGAGGATTTATTACCAAGAAACACAAATGGCAAAATTGATAGGTTAAGCCTAA
>CAKUVB010000068.1 GCA_934693215.1 uncultured Candidatus Melainabacteria bacterium | reverse complement strand
AATTCTGCATAAAAAATACACGAGTTAAAAATTATTACCTCGGGCATTTTAATATTTATCTTATTGATTATTCAATAATTGTATCATCTGAAATCAAATCAGGAGAACCGAACATTCCTTCAATTTCTTCAAGGATTGCTGCAGGTTTTCTAGCTTGATTACGTTGAGCAGCTGCACGTCTTTGAGCTTCTCTTTCTTTTTCTTCGCTCGCGAAGTTCAAGTGATGGAAACCAGTACCTGCAGGTATCAAACGACCAATAATTACGTTTTCTTTCAAGCCTCTTAACAAGTCTTTCTTACCGTCTACTGCAGCTTCAGTCAAGATTCTTGTTGTTTCTTGGAATGATGCTGCTGAGATGAAGCTTTCTGTGTTCAATGAAGCTTTTGTAATACCTAACAACATATGTTCGCAAGTAGCTTCTTCACCACCATTTTCACGAACTTCTTTGTTTACATTTTCAAAAGTTTGAACTTCGATAAGCTCACCTGGTAACAAGTTTGTATCACCAGCTTCAAGAACTTTTACTTTCTTAGTCATTTGTCTAACGATAATTTCAATGTGTTTATCTGCAATTTCTACACCTTGAGAACGATATACACGTTGTACTTCGTCTACAAGATACTGTTGAGCAGCTTCAGGACCACAAAGTCTAATTACATCATGTGGATTCAAAGGACCACTTGTCAAAGGTTGACCTTTTGTAATCTTTTCTTTGTTTTGAACAACAATACTTGCATCAATTGCAAATTTAATTTCTTTTCGACCTTCTTCATCAGAAACTAAGAATAATCTTGGAACTTCGTCCTCAATTTCGATTTCAGCAACACCATCGTATTCTGCTAAAATAGCACAATCTTTTGGTTTACGACCTTCTAAAAGTTCTTCTACACGAGGCAAACCTTGAACGATGTCACCGGTTTTTTGTCTTTCGTATAGTAATGTTGCTAAAATATCACCTCTTAATACTAATGATTGAGCATCAACCTGTAATTGAGTACCAGGGCTGATTAAATATGGACGACCCATTCTAATTACAACACCTGATTTGTCAACAGAAACAACTTTACCAGATACAGGAGAAACATCTCCACCATCAGATAGAATTGAATCCATTTTTACAAATTGACCTTCTTTTACAGTAGCTTTGCCTTTTATAGCAACTGATTGTTCAAATTCTTCAGAATGTAATAACAATCTTCTGATATCACCTTCAGTTGTTTTAATTGATGCAACACCATTATTTATTGCTAATACCTCAGTTTTTGCAACTGGAGTTTTTGGCTCAATAACAGCACCGTTTTCAACTAATAAAGCTGTTTGTAAAGATTGGTTCATCTTAGAATTACCTTCTAATTCACGACGAACAATCAAAGTTTCTAATACAACAATCTTTAATTGATTATCTTTATCAAGTTCTACCAAACCTTTAAGGTGTGATAAATATCCTTGCATTTGAAGAACTAAACTTGTTCTTGTTAATGCTGCACCATCAAGGTTTCTAACTCTTGCACCATCTTTATATTGCAATTGAGTTACAGGAACAATATCAATCAATTCATCAGATGTATCAAATTTGATAGAAACATTTTTAGGTTTAATATCAAGAACTTGTACCGGACGAACAAGAATTTGAATTGGTTTTTCATCTAATGTATCTTCTTCTAAACCTAATGTTGTATCAATTTCTTCATCTAAATCATCAATATCTAAATCATCAAAATCAGATTCCATGATTGTAACAATTGAAGTTTCCTTAGCTTTAATACCTTCTGCAATAACTGTTCCTTTAGTAATAACAGCACCTTCTTCAACTTTTAATTCGTTGATGCTAGCTAAAGAATGAACTTCTCCCGGACGGATTGTAATTTCGTGGATTACATCATTGAATTCTTTGAATTCAACAATACCGTCTAAGTGACAATATACATCTTTTACAACTTCTGTACCGGCAGTAACGAAAGTTCCGTTTTCTACCATTTTCAAAGTTGCATCTTTATTAATTTGATGTATTTCTTCAGGAATAAATACTACATTACCAGGAGTTGTAATAATTTGGTTATCATCAACTTCAACACCTAAGTATCTTATTTCACCTGAAGATTCAACTGAATATTCATCATCAACAAGCTCTGCTATAACCATACCGTTTTCTACAGTGGTATCTACTGGAGCTTTTACGATATATTTTTCATCAGTTTCTTCAACTGTCCATAATTGTTCTTTCTTAGTTTGTTCAAAAGTAGCATTTGAAGGAATTAATGATGCAATAACAATTGTCAATTCTTTACCTTGAACAATTTTCTTGATTTTTTGACCGTCAATTTTTACATCTTCAGTAACTAAATCAGCACCATAACGAACTTCACCACCATGTTCACAAATCATCATAGTTTCAGCAAGTTCTTCACCTTCTTTAACCTTTTGACCATCTTTAACAAGGATTTTTGAACCACCAGGAAGGTTATAAACGTCACCACCAATAACCCAAACAATACCTGATTTGTTCGCAATTCTTGATACGTTACCTTGACGGTCTTTCTTTTCATCTACTACGAAATCTTCAAAATATACTTCACCTGAAACATCAGATGTAATATCTTTTGTAGCTTTTTCTGTTAAACGAGAACCATCACCAGAAGATACCGGGTCAAATTCAGCTAATTTATAGCCTTTTTTAACTTCCATACCATCTGTAAAGTGACAAATTGCACCTGCAGGGATATGGTATTTCTTATTAAATTTAGCACCCTTAACTTCTACATCGCCTTCAAATATTGCAACATTTACAACATCACCGTGACGAGTTCTTAATTCTCTAGTTTTTAACTTAGATGAAACTGTACCAGCTTCGATAGTTTCTACAGTTTTCATAGCACCAGCACCTTTGAATACACCACCGGTGTGGAATGTTCTCATTGTTAACTGAGTACCAGGTTCACCGATTGATTGAGCTGCACTAATACCGATTGCTTCACCAACATCAACTAATTTTTGAGTTGTCATTGCCCAACCATAACATTTTTGACAAACACCATATTCAAGACTACAAGTCAAACCTGATCTTACTTTTAATTCTTTTAAATCAAGGTGTGAAATTTTCTTGATATCGTTTCTGTCCATAGTTGTATTTTTTGCAACTAATAAAGTTTTGCCATCTGTATCAAAAATATCTTCAGCAACTGTTCTACCTAATAATCTATCAATCAATGGAACAATAACATTATCACCGTCCATAATTGGTTTCATGTTGATAAATTTGTCGCCACCACAATCTGCATCTCTGATTATTACATCTTGAGCAACGTCTACCAAACGTCTTGTTAAGTAACCTGAATCGGCTGTTTTCAACGCTGTATCAACAAGACCTTTACGAGCACCGTAAGATGAAATAATGTATTCAGTAACAGACAGACCTTCTTTAAAGTTTGATTTAATCGGCAAGTCGATGATTTGACCTTGTGCGTCAGCCATCAAACCACGCATACCAACTAATTGTGATACCTGTGATAAGTTACCTCTCGCACCAGAGAATGCCATCATATAAACAGGGTTTAATCTATCAAAGTTCTCTACTACTTGATCTGTTAATTTTGAAGTTGTTTCTGACCAAGTATCGATAACCTTTGTATATCTCTCAACTTCTGTAATCTCACCTTTTAAATATCTGTGTGTTGATTTTTCAATTTCTTCTTCAGCAGCTTTTAACAAATCTTTCTTTGTTGCAGGAACTGAAAGGTCTGCAATTGAAATAGTAACACCAGATTTAGTAGCATATCTGTAACCCAAATTCTTCAAAGTATTTGCAAGTTCAGCAGTTTTAGCACCACCGTATTCCAAATAGATTTGAGAAAGAAGGTTTTTCAAGCCACCTTTATCCATCTGTTTATTAATAAACTCTGGAATTTGTTTTGTATGTGCGTATGTGTTTTCCATTTTCTATATTTCCCTTTAATATTATTTTTAACTTAACCTACACAAGAGCTGAACGAACTGCTTCGTTGAAAATAATTCTACCTGCAGTTGTTTCAATTCTCTTACCATTTTCATCACGAACTATAATCTTGTCGTGAAGGTCGATAACTCCAACTTCTAATGCTGAAATAGCATCTGCATAATTGTAGAAATGACCAACAGGTTCCATATCAGGTTTTTCTAATATAGTCAAGTAATACATTCCCAATACCATGTCTTGAGATGGTGTAATGATTGGTTTTCCGTTAGCTGGAGCCAAGATGTTGTTAGTTGCTAACATTAACATTCTAGCTTCAGTTTGAGCCTCTATTGAAAGAGGAACGTGAACAGCCATTTGGTCACCGTCAAAGTCAGCGTTGAAGGCTGTACATACTAATGGGTGTAACTGAATTGCTCTACCTTCTACTAATTTAGGTTCAAATGCTTGAATACCAAGTCTGTGTAATGTAGGAGCACGGTTTAACATAACTGGGTGTCCGTCAATTACTTCTTCTAAGATATCCCAAACAACTTCTTCTGAACGTTCGATTTTCTTCTTAGCAGATTTGATATTTTGTACATAACCACGTTCGATTAATTTATTAACTACAAATGGTTTGAATAATTCAATAGCCATTTCTTTTGGTAAACCACATTGATTTAATTTCAATGAAGGACCAACAACGATTACTGAACGACCAGAGTAGTCAACACGTTTACCTAACAAGTTTTGACGGAAACGACCTTGTTTACCTTCAATAATGTTAGATAGAGATTTTAATGCTCTGTTGTTAGGACCAACAACAGTTCTTCCACGTCTTCCGTTATCAATTAGAGCATCTACAGCTTCTTGTAACATACGTTTTTCGTTTCTTACAATAATTTCTGGAGCACCCATTTCTAACAATCTTTGTAAACGATTATTTCTGTTAATTACACGTCTGTACAAATCGTTCAAGTCAGATGTAGCAAATCTACCACCATCTAATTGAACCATTGGTCTTAAATCAGGAGGTGTAACCGGAAGAACGTCCATTATCATCCAAGTTGGATCAGTTTCAGATGAAATTAATGAATCCAACAATCTTAATCTCTTAATTAATTTACCTTTGCGTTGAACAGATGTAACGTGACCAGCAAGTTCTGTTCTGATTTCTTCTGCTAATTCTTTAACATTAATTTCTGCTAAAAGTTCTTTAATAGCTTCAGAACCAATACCAACTTTTAATTCTGATTCTTCGTTTTCTGCAATAAAGTCTTCATATTCTTCTTCTGTTAAAAGTTGAAGTTTTTTGAATGGACTATCTGCCGGATCCATTACAACATAATTATTAAAGTAAATAATTTGTTCAAGATCTTTTAATGTCATATCTAAAAGTAAACCAAGATAAGATGGAATACCTTTTAAGAACCAAATGTGAGAAACAGGAGCAGCAAGTTTAATGTGTCCCATTCTGTGACGTCTTACTTTTGAATCAGTAACTTCAACACCACATCGTTCACAAATGATACCTTTATGACGTACTCTTTTATATTTACCACAGAAACATTCCCAGTCCTTTGTTGGCCCAAAGATTCTTTCACAGAAAAGACCATCTCTTTCAGGCTTCAAAGTTCTGTAGTTAATTGTTTCTGGTTTTGTTACCTCACCATAAGACCATTTAAGGATTCTTTCAGGTGATGCAATACTTATTCGTATATAATCAAAATAATCAATACTTGTAGACATTTATTTCTCCTTATATTTCGCCCATGGTTGTAGATGTATCAAAGAAATTGATATTTAACAATTCTGAATCTATATCAGAAAGTGTTCTCTTAGGAGCAGACTTTCTCATATCGTCCATATCTGTCATTAAATCAACTTCTACACCATCTTTCTTAGCAACCGTAATGTCTAAACCTATACTTTGAAGTTCTCTTACAAGAACCTTGAATGATTCTGGAATACCAGGTCTTGGAATATTATCGCCTTTTACGATTGATTCATAAGCTCTGTTTCTACCATTAACATCATCAGATTTAATTGTAAGCATTTCTTGTAAAGTATATGCAGCACCGTAAGCTTCAAGTGCCCAAACTTCCATTTCACCGAATCTTTGACCACCGAATTGAGCTTTACCACCCAATGGTTGTTGAGTAACTAGTGAGTAAGGACCTGTACTTCTTGCGTGAATTTTATCATCTACTAAGTGAACAAGTTTCAAGATGTAAGATAAACCAACTGCAACCGGTCTATCAAATCTTTCACCTGTACGTCCGTCAATCAAGTAAACTTTACCATCTTCACGAACCCAATCACAACCAGATTCTTTAATACCTCTAAGAAGTTCGCCTTTAGTTACGATTTCTGATTGGTTTTCACCATATCTTTCATCGAAAGAAGGTGCTTCGTAGTGTTCTCCTGTCAAGTATGCAGCCAAACCAAGTAAACATTCATAAGTTTGACCTACGTTCATACGAGAAGGAACACCTAGTGGGTTCAATACGATATCTACAGGAGTACCATCAGGTAAGAATGGCATATCTTCTTTTGGAAGAATTCTAGATACGATACCTTTGTTACCATGTCTTCCTGATAATTTGTCACCTACAGAAACTTTACGTTTTTGAGCAATATATACTCTAATAACTGTATTAGCTCCAGGAGGTAATTCATCACCTTTTTCTCTGTCAAATACTTTAACATCAAGTACTCTACCACCTTCACCGTGAGGAACACGTAATGAATTATCTTTAACATCTCTTGCTTTTTCAGCGAAGATTGCTCTTAATAATTTTTCTTCTGGTGGGTGTTCACTTTCACCTTTTGGTGTAACTTTACCTACTAATATATCATCAGCATAAACTCTTGCACCGATTCTAACAATACCACGTTCATCTAAGTGTCTTAATGCATCTTCAGATACGTTAGGGATTTCACGTGTTATTTCTTCTGGTCCAAGTTTTGTTTGTCTTGCATCAATTTCTAATTTTTCAATGTGTAATGAAGTAAAGATATCATCGTGTACACATCTTTCAGAAAGTAAGATAGCATCTTCGAAGTTATATCCTTCCCAAGGCATATAAGCAACTAAGATATTTTTACCTAATGATAACTCACCACAACTTGTTGAAGCACCATCAGCAATAACATCACCTGCATAAACCTTATCACCTTCGTGAACAATTGGTCTTTGGTTAATACAAGTATCTTGGTTAGATCTTACATACTTCATCAATGTATAAAGATGAGCTTTTCCTTGTACGTCACGGATAACAATTTCTTCACCCACAACTCTTTCAACAGTACCATCAACTTGTGATACAACAACCATACCTGAGTCTTTTGCAGCTCTGGATTCTAGCCCTGTACCAACAACTGGTCTTTCTGTAATCAATAATGGAACGGCTTGACGTTGCATGTTAGAACCCATCAATGCACGGTTCGCATCATCGTGTTCGATAAACGGAATTACAGATGTCGCAACAGAGATAATCTGAATAGGACATACACCAACATAGTCAACCTTTGAAGATTCGCACATTGTAAATTCTGAACGATATCTTACTGGAACTTGAGCTTCTTTAAATGTGTTATCCTTGTTCAATTTAACATCTGCAGGCGCACAACGGAAGTTTTCATCTTCGTCAGCTGTCATATAAACAACTTCGTCTGTAACCTTGCCATCTTTAACAACAAAGAATGGAGATTCAATAAAACCGTATTCATTAACTCTTGCGTGAGTAGCCAATGAACCAATCAAACCTGCGTTAGGTCCTTCCGGTGTTTCTACCGGACAAATACGTCCATAGTGAGAAGGGTGAATGTCACGAACTGCAAATCCTGCTCTTTCTCTTTGTAAACCACCAGGTCCTAAAGCTGAAATACGACGTTTGTGAGTCAATTCAGCCAATGGGTTGGTTTGATCCATGAACTGTGATAATTGAGAAGAACCGAAGAATTCTTTCAATGAAGCAACCAACGGTTTTGTGTTCAACAAGTTCAATGGAGTTAATGTTTCAGAATCTTGCAAAGTCATTCTTTCTTTAACGATTCTTTCGATTCTTGATAAACCTACTCTGAATTGGTTTTGAAGGAGTTCGCCAACTGAACGAATTCTTCTGTTTCCTAAGTGGTCGATATCGTCCAATGTTCCTTCATCATAAGTTAAGTTGATAAGGTATTCGATTGAAGCAACGATATCTTGAACAGTTAATGTTCTTTGGTTCTTAGAAATATTCAAATTAAGTTTTTTGTTTAATTTATAACGACCAACACGTCCAATATCATATTTCTTTTCGTCAAAGAAACGAGATTCCAAGATTTGACGGCCACCTACTGCAGAAGCAGGATCTCCAGGTCTTAATTTTTTGTATAAATCAATTAAAGCATCATCTGTTGTTTCAGTTGTATCTTTATCCAAAGTTTTCTTTAAGAAATCAAAGTGAGTGAATAAAGATTCCATTTCATTAACAGTAATACCCATAGCTTTTAATACTGTAGTAGCTAAGATTTTTCTATTCTTATCTATCTTCATGTAGATTAAATCGTTAGCATCAGTTTCAATTTTCAACCATGCACCTCTATTAGGAATCATAGTTGCGTTGTATAGACG
>CAKUVB010000067.1 GCA_934693215.1 uncultured Candidatus Melainabacteria bacterium | reverse complement strand
GGCATATTTTGAAGTCTGTCACGAATTAAAGCTTATTGTTGATTTGATTTATGAAGGCGGTATAGATGCTATGCATTATTCAATATCAAATAATGCTGAATATGGCGATTTGACAAGAGGTCCAAAACTTATAACAAAAGATGTTAAAAATAGAATGAAGGATATTTTAAAAGATATCCAAAGTGGCAGTTATGCAAAAGAATTTATGAATGAAATGTTATCAGGTAGTGAAAATTTCAAAAAGCTAAGAGAAGCAAATAATAATCACTTGATAGAAAAAGTAGGTTCAGAAATACGTAGTTCCTTCAAATGGGGCAAAGATAAAATAATAGATAAGTCTAAGAATTAAAGAACATAAAAAATAAAGGTGACTTTTGTCACCTTTATTTATACATTTACATTGCCTCTAAGGCTTTATCTACAATATTAATTAGTCAAGAAGTGCATCTAGCAATTCAGCATTACGTTGAGCATAAGCTGAACTTCTTACTCGATTGCGATGAATATATGTTCTTAAAGCTTCACGAATAAGTTCAGAACGTGAACGATTTTCGTTTTCTGCAACATTGTCTATTTCATCTAAAAATCTTTCTGGCATTGATATTAAAACTCTTGACATATTAAATTCCCCTTTATATTTTTTGTATAAGATTATAACTCTTAGTTCCCGCTTACATATATACAAAGTATTTAAAAAGAAAAAAATTGCCAAAAATCTATTAAGAAAGTTACAAATGTTAACAATCTAATACTGTCAAAAAATCCAAAACTTGTTTTTGTAGTACAATAGAGCAAGAAATGGAGGAGATATGTTCAGTACTGATATTCATTATGAGGTAGTATCATTCTCAGTAGGTGACACAAAAGCTGGAACAAAAATGGGTAAATTACAATTAAAAGACCCATCAACAGAGGCTATTTTGAACTGTGTGTTATGGGAAGAAGCTCTTAATAGACTGGACGTAAAATTGTTTAGAATAGGGAATATTGTTAGAATCGTTACAGCTTCTTTTAATGAAAGGTTTAATAACTGTTTAATAACATCTTTAGAGCTTATAAAAGAAGCAAAGATGGGATTGTCAGAGGAAGAACGTAATAATGTTTTTGACGAAATTTTAGGTTATATTAACAATATCCAAAATCAAGATTTAAAAACTTTTCTTCTTAATTATTTTGAAGAACATGCAGAACAAATAAAAGTTTCTCCTGCAGCAAAAACAATGCATCACAATTATATTGGAGGGCTTTTGGTTCATACTCTTGAATGTATAAAAATTGCTGAAACAAACATAAATATATTATTTCAAGATATAAATAAAGATGAGGCATTGGCTGCGTGTATACTTCACGATATCGGTAAGATTTATGAATATACTATTAATGTAGAAAACGGTATGATTGATTATGATGATACTTTTAAAAAAGAATGGTTAACTCACTCTCAATACGGTTATACATTATGTATGAGTAAAGGTTTTAAAAGGATTGCAAAAATGATTGCAGCACATCATGGAAGAATAGACTGGGGTGCAATTGTAGATTTAAATGAAAAAGATTTAGAATCTTATGTTTATTTTATTCACCATATTGATGATTTATCAGCAAAATATGGTAAAACAAGTGTTACAATGTTATAGGGATAAGAAATGAAAGTTAGCGTAAAAGTGCCGGCTACATCGGCGAATTTAGGGCCAGGATTTGATTGTTTAGGTATTGCATTGCCTATCTATAATACAGTTACAATAGACGAAACAGTTTTACCTGGAACTGGTGTTGAAATTAATATATTATCTCAAGATGAAAATTTTGATGATTTAATTATTGACCATATTCCAACAGATGAAAATAGCATTGTTTATAAAGCTGTTGAACTTTTGTATAATTCTATAGGGCAAACACCTTCTGAATTAAAGATTAATATTCAAACACAGATTCCTGTAACAAGAGGTTTAGGTAGTTCTGCTGCTGTTATTGTTGGGGCTTTGATTGCTGCAAATCACTTGTTGGGAGAACCGGCAGACGAGTCTGCAATTCTTTCTATTGCAACAGAAATAGAAGGTCACCCTGATAATGTTACTCCAGCCGTTGTTGGAGGATTAGTGCTTTCTTCTATGGAAGATGATGGTAGTATTTTATACAGAAAGATAGATTGGCCAGAAGATTGGGCAATAACAGTTTGTGTTCCTGATGTAGAACTTGCAACAGAAATATCTCGTTCTGTTTTACCAGAAAATGTTCCTATGCAAGATGCTGTATTTAATACAAAACGTATGGGTATGCTAATTCAAGCTATTCATACTCAAGATGAAGAATTAATGAAGGCTGCTCTTACAGATAAATTGCACCAACCATATAGAGCCAAACTTGTGCCTTGGATGGACGAGATAAATCAATCTATTAAACATGATGATGATATTTTTGGTTGTGTGCTTAGTGGTGCAGGCTCAACAGTATTGGTTATATCTAAACAAAATGCTACAGATAGAGTAAGAAGTAAAATCAGCGAAGTAATGACAAACTTAAATGTAAAAGCAGAAATAAAAACTCTAAAAGTAGAAAACGACGGTGCTACCATCGTTTCTTAGTTGTTAAGATATAAATCTAATCCATTTGTGTTTATTTAATGCTGCATCAGATTTTTATTGTTTAAGGCTTAGATGTTCTCCTTTTGCACTTTCCGCTGGTGGATTTTTGGGATCTATATCTTTTGTGAAGTTTTGGGTATATACATGACCTTTTCTATCGTTTTCGATATTAGGGGTATCAATCATATATACGTGAGCTCTTGATGGACCTAAATCAACTTTTACTTTGTTATTTTCGACTTGGATATAACTCTTTTCTCCGTAGTTTTTAACTAAGTTTTTCATAGGTTGAGTTTCTTTTATTCCTGGAACATCAATTTCTGCAGTTGAGCGTCTGTTTTTGTTCAAGTTTACAATAACTAAGGCTGTTTTTCCATCAAGATGTCTTGCAAATGCAAGAACTTGATCGTCTTTGTCATGATGTTTTGCTAAATCAATAAATGAACCTTTTTGCATTAAATTACCAAGAGATTTTCTCATTTCTAATGCACTAGTCATAACTTTACCAACTTCTGGGTTGTTTCCACCCGGTTGTCTTGATAAATTAAAGATATCCATTTTGTTTTTATGAACTTCCATAAAGTGTTTTGGATCTCCTTTTGGAGTTTTTGTAACTGTATCAGTTTCTTTCACAACTTTATTAGCATATTTGTAATCATATTTATCACCAGATTGGAATCCATCTAGGAAGTATGGATTTACCATTGGTAAAGTTGCTTGAACAACAGAAACCATATTACAGAAATTTTCTCCGCCATGCATCATCAAGGATTCATCATCGTGAGTTGTAAATGAACCTATTAAAGATTTTCCTACAGGTAGTCTATGTGACATATCAAGGTTTTCAAGAACATAATCTTTTACTTCTTTTGCATCTTTCATTTCATGGAATATGTGATATTGTCCATAAATGGTATCAAATCCGGCTCTTAAAGAATCTTCAGGTCTGTCATAAGGCATATTTTGTTGAGGAGAAGCACATTCATAAGTGTATGCTTCACCTAGCCATGCAAATTCCGGGTCTTTTTGTCTGGAATAAGGGATTAATACGTCCCAAAATTCAGTAGGTTTTGCTCTGGCAACGTCAGAACGTATGCCATCAAGTCCTAAATCGATACAAGCATCTACATATTTTTTGTGCATATCTAATAAAGGTTTGTTTAATGTTCTTTTTGATTCGTCTTCCCAAGGGTTAAACATTCTAATATCAGTCCAACCTTCAGGAACTTTAGCTTCGTTGTTTCTTCCAATAGCCATCATTTCAGGGTGAGCATAGTACATATCTACAGAACAACAACTAGGAAGGTCTAACATAACCTTGATATCACGTTTATGACATTCGTTTATAAATGCTTTAAATTGGTCGTCAGGAGAACGTGGGTCATCTTTATCAATCAATGTTGGGTCTATAGCTAAATGTTTTCCATCATCAGTTATAAATTTTTCAGGTGCATATAATGAACCGGCAGTACCCATTGCATTTGTTTTCCCTGTTGGGTGGATTGGTAGTACGTGGATAGCATTGAAACCTTCTGCTTTTAATTCATCAAGCCTATTTATTGCACTCAAGAATGTTCCAGGTTTTTCTCCTGCTGCTTTGGTAATCATTTCGTCACCATTTATATCTTTAGCTGTAAATGTTCTAGGAACAATACCAATCATAACAACATTGTTATCTTTGAACATTTGTCGCATATTGTTTTTATAATTAACAGGTTTAGAACCTATATCTGATACTTTTTGTGTAGCATCAACAACCGGTTGATTTATTCGTGCTTGATTTTCAAGATAACTATTTATCAAACCTGATTTAGATTGGTTTGAATTTTGTTGAACAGGTTGTTCTTGAGGAACTTTGTTCATTTTATCCATTTGGATTTTTATTAAATTGTTTGAACCAATATTATTAATACCTGTCATTTGTTACCTACTTAGTTTGAATTGTGCTATCTTTTCTGCCGAATGCAAATTGAGAAGCAACTGTTCCTGCTAATACTATACCACCGATTGTTGCAAAGGTCTTAAACCATTTGTTTGAATTATATTTTTGTTTTAAAGCTTTATATAAAAGATTTTCAGGAGTACAAGCTATTTGGTTGAATTTAGCAACTGCAGTTTTTTCAACATTTCTTGCAGGTTCATTACCTTCAATATGATTTGGTAAGAAATCGTATTTTGTCGTACCCATTAAATCTTTAATGTGTTGAGCCCATGATGTAACTCTTTGAGCCATTGTTGTTTTCTTTCCACCTGTAAATACTTGGTGGTGAGCTTCGTTTCCTAAAGCTTCTTTAGTTGCGTTAGTCATTTCTCCGGAACCGAAAGTATGCCACATAAGAGCTTTATAAAATTTTACATTGTTACTTGTTTGGAATTTTAAGAAGAAATCTCCGGAATGAGATGACATCAATAGCTTTTTGCCTTTTTCATATAAAGCTTTATCCATATTTACATCACCTGAAAGAGGTTTGCCTTCTTGAGCTCGTTTGAAGAAATCCATTGTGTGTAAAAGACGCATATAAGCATTTTGAATACCGCCAACTCTAGTTTGTTGGATTCTTCTGATTTTAGCTTCTTTTATTGAACCTACTTGAGCATCATTTGTTCTAGGTCCTGAAATTCTGTTTGCTAAGTTAAAGAATGGTTTAGATTCGCCACCAGCAACATTATTTAATTCGTTAGCAGTGTTATCACAATTTTTTGCTAAACCTTCAAGTAACATATCCATAACAGGTCTTTTGCCTTCTTGAGGGTTATCTAGCTTAGTATCTAATTCTAACATTTTTTGAGAAATAGCTGAAACAGTTTTTTTGTATCTTGGTTCGTCTTGAGCTAATTCTTCTAACTTTCTGGTAAATAATTGAGCAGTTAGTTCTTCGCTACTTTTTGCTTCGTTTAATTCTTTAGGGGAAATTTTTAATTCTTTGATTAAAACATCTGTTACATCGCCCCAGTTGTTACCAGCGATTGTTTCTGCAGCTTTTTCTGTTTTAAAATGAGTTGCAGAGCCTATAGTTTCATCAATAGCTCTAAATTTTCTTAAGATTTGACCGGCTTTTGATATATGTCCGGCTGATTCTTCTGTTAATACTGCAACTTTATTTTTTTCAAATACTTCTTGAACAGAATCAGAAGCAAGAGAAGTTATAACTTTTTTTCTAGCAGGTCTAATTGAAGTATTTGCTTCTGTAGAATCTTGTACAAATTGGTTAATAGAAAGTCTTAATTCTTCTGCTTTTTGTGGTTCTAAAACTCCATTTGTCGGATTTCCATTAGCTTGCATAAAGTTGTTTACATGTTCATTTAATTTTTTTGTATCAAGTACAGATTCTGTAAATCCTTCGCCATATTTAGAATCTAATTTTTCGGTAAGATTTGATGCAATATCAGAAACTGTATTATTATTAACAACAGTTTTGTCTGCAGCTAGCATATATGACAAATCTCTGTGAGCAACTTTTCTTGTTTGAGTATCAAGACCTTCGGTTAAAGCTTCTGAAATTTTAGTGATGTCTTGTTCTGTAACTGTTTGACCTTTTTTAGAAGCTAAAATACCTTCCAATTTCTTTTCTGAAGCTTTATCAACGTCTTTAACAATTTTACTTTCGACAGTTTTGTCGCCGTTCATATAAGCATTTATATCATCTGCTAATTTGTTAATTTTATTATTAGTCATTTTTTCTGTAAACTTGCCAAGAGGTTTATCTACAAGGTTACAAGTAAGAGCAGTCATTATAGGAGTTGCAAGACCAGCGGTAAGCATCCACATTGTGTTGTTTTGAACAGAGATTTTTCTCATTTGTTCTTTTACAACTTCATTTCTATCTTTTTGGTTTTTAGAAATACCCATTCTATCACCAATAACACTAAGGTCTTCACTTTTTTTATTACCTTTGTATAAATCGAATGGTATGTAATTAGGGTCTTGTGTTACGAATTTTTTTCTACCTTGTTCATCAACATATTGTTTTCTAAAATTGAAGCCATGGATAAGTTGAGCAGGCCATTGTAATGCAACTTTTGGCCAAATTGCCATACTTGCTAAAAATGCTCCAAAACCGATAAATTCCATTGCCTTAGTTTTTGGAGTAGAACGTTTAGTCATTAAGTATGTTGCAATTGTTAAACCACCTAGTTTAAGTCCTAAATCATTTAATTTTCCAAGTTCATGGTCGTTAGCTTTTCCGGTAATACCTTTTTGAAGAGATTTAGCAGTATAATAAGTATCTTTTGCCATTTCTACAGGAGCTGTAGCTAAGTTATTTTCTACTAAATAACCTTTACCGTCTAGAGGTTTTAATAAGTTGTCAGAATTAGGGTCTGTTAGGTTATCGTAATATTTTTTAGTGGTATTATTTACGTTTGTAATACCTTGATTAATATTGTGAGCATAATTTTGAATCATATTAGAAGACATTAATCCACCACAACTTTCTTGTTAGGATCAATAACTGCTTTTTCTTTTCCAATAGTTTTAGCACCATGGATTGTGTTTAAAGCACCTAACACACTTAATGTAGTTGCAAAAGCTAAAAGCCCTTTTCCGGCATGTTGTTCAAATCCTTTTGCAGCTTCTGGACCTTTGTATAATTCTTTTGAAGCTTTTATAAAGTTACGACCAAAACTTTTTGTAATTCTCCAAAGGTTTTTACCTGTATTATGAACTTTGTCTACGATATTGATTAAAGCATTTTCGTTTGGATTAGATTTAACTTTTGTCCAAGATTTTCTAGACATTGCGTTGAAGAAATTATCCCAAGAATTTTGAGCCGCAAGAGCAACTCCTACACCGCCCCAAACATAAGTTGATAGACTTTTTGCTGTGCTAGAACGAGAAATAACATCTTTAATAAGAGGTTTTACATCAGCATCAGAGGCTTCCAAATTTTTGCCTAGACCATTTTTTCTAGCTATTTCGTCATAATAATAATTACGAGGTTTGCCTTTTTCTATATTGTATAGTTTGTCGTAACGTGGGAAATCTCGGCTCTCAAAGATGTAATGTTGTTCGTATTCCGGAACCGGTGTATCATCTTTTGTTGTTGGGATTGTATATGATACTTTTTGATATGGCATTTCAGTATCAATGCCAGTAGCCATTTTTACAGGTTTAGTGATGAAGTTTTTAGATAAGCTTTTTGCAGCTGCAAATAGCATAACTCCAAGAGCAAGTTTGTTTCCTCCAACCCTTGCACCTTTTTTATCGAAATTTGGGAACCAATGTGACATTCCATTGAAAAGAGCCATAAATGTAGCACTACCAACAATATAAGGAACTGAACCCATTGTTAAAAATTCATAAAATGTAGATTTTTTATGACCTTGAAGACCTTTTGCCGGATATTCTGTAAACGCACTTGTAACCTTTTGAAAAGAACGCATAGTTCTTGTTTTTACGTTGTTTGGTAAGATTTTTGTTTCATCAGGTATATGTTCGATAGGGACATGAGTATGTGCGTAAGGTGGACAATTAGACGCAGAAGGAGGTGCTAAAGCAACTCTATTATTCGCAATACTTGTATCCATTCCCATATATTACCAACTCCAAAACTAACGTCTACATTTATAATAAGAATCTAAAATATAAATTTTTGCTATATTCTTATTCTTAAGTTTACAAATATTTACAATCCTTGTAAATCAGTCAACACCGTAATTATTCTATCATGAACCCTTTAAAAATAATAGCTAAATGTAAAGAGATATTAAATAAAGCATGTATTGATAATTATTTTATTTTTTATATTTTATTTAACATATTTGTTACAAATATTAAAAAAATATCTAATAATGCCGTTAATACGAATAGTAACGAGAGTTGTTTAGTTAAATATTAATAACCGACACTAAGCCCAGCACATAGGTTTATAGATTGACCTGTAACCCCTTTAGCTTCCTGTGAGATTAGATATTTAACCATGCCTGCAATTTCTTTAGGTTCAACAAATCTACGTTGAGGAATACAATCAACAATTTCATCTTTTGAAAACTCACTACCTTCAACAGAG
>CAKUVB010000066.1 GCA_934693215.1 uncultured Candidatus Melainabacteria bacterium | reverse complement strand
CATCTGGTACTATAACAGGTACTAAAGATCAAATAGGTGGACTTGCCGGTGAAATAAAAAATTCTACTGCAACAAATGTTTATTCTACTGCAGATGTTAAGGGTAACCTAAATGTTGGCGGTTTGATAGGTATTTCAAATGGTTCTGTTATAGAAAAAGCCTTTGCAACAGGAAAAGCTACTGCAACTAAAGGACAAGTTGGCGGTTTGATTGGTGCTATGACGAATGGTGGTACTGTCAAGAATTCGTACGCAACTGGTGATGTTAATGGTGTATACTATGATGGCGGTTTTGTTGGGTTGATAGAAAAAGCTTCAATTTCATACACCTTTGATACAGTATATTCTACTGGTAGAGCAAATGGTAGTGATGCTTCTGGCGGTTTTGTCGGTTTTGTAAATACTGGTGCAACTGTTAATGTTAAAAACGCAGTATACAATCGTAGTACAGGTGTAGATGCAATAGGATTAAAAGCAGGCACTATAACTGGTAATATATCAGGCAAAGATTATGAACAAATGATTCAAAAATCTGTTATGCAGAATGCCGGATTTACAGAAGACAAAGGTTGGGTTTATTCTGCTAATAGTACACCAATATTTGGTAATACAACCGTTACTGGTGGTGGTAAAACATATTTGAATAGCAGTATAACTTCGTTTACATCTGGTTCTACATATTATATCTCAACACTTGAACAACTAAACAATTTGGCTACACTTGTTAATAGCGGTGCAGACACATCAGGCGTAAATTTTGTTTTAGATAATGATATTGATGTTTCATCATTTACTAATACAATAAGTGATTTCAAAGGTACATTCTACGGTAATGGACATTCTTTGACAGGACTTAAAATGGCTTTGTTTGGGACTGTAGGGGGAAATGCTATTGTTCGTGACCTTGCTCTAGAAAACATGTCATCGCAGGGACTTTTGGCAAATGTAGTTTCAGATAATAGTACTGTTGATAATGTATATTCAACAGGTAGTACAATACGACGTGCAGGGTTGATTAGTACACTTGAGGGTAATGCAACTCTCAAAAATTCATATTCCACTGCCAATGTTACAACAACTTCATTAGATTCTGCAGGTGGACTTGTTGGTTCAATGAGTGATAATGCAACAATAGAACATTGTTTTGCTAAAAATACTATCACGCAAAAGACTAATACACTTATTCCTAAAGTTCTTGGAGGTTTGGTTGGAGATGTTTCCGGTGGAACAATCAAATCTTCTTATGCAGATTGTGTTATAAAAGCTCCCGTTCGCTCAAATATTTCGTCTTTTGGAACTTCTACCGCTGGTGGTTTGATAGGAAAAACTAGCGGAAATGTAACTATCGAAAATTGTTATGCTACAGGTTCAAGAACTGCAGAAAAAACTGATATGTTTATCGGTCAGAATGACGGAAATGTCACATCTAGCGGTAATGTTGCTTGTACAGGTACGATTTTTGGAATAGGAACAACGTCTGGTTTTTCTGATGGGGTAGCTTTTGTTTCTAATCCTGAGTTAAACTCTCAAGCAAGAATGGAAGAATTAGGATTCACAAAAGATAAAGGTTGGGTTTATTATTCTGGTAAAGCTCCTATGCTACAAGGCAAAGATACATCTTCTGCTGGTACAGAACATCAAATCGATACCAAGTCTACACTTGATTCTATATGTAAAAACAGAGAAAACAAAACTCTCTCTGTTACAATCAATGGCGAAACTCATTCCAAAACCTTTAAAGGTTCTGACACCGTTAGAGATGTTGCTAATTGGCTAAACGGAATAGATGGAGTAACTGCAAACGTATCTAATAGCAAGTTTAATGTTTCAGGTGCATCTCAAGATTTTAGGGTTGATGGTGAGCTAGCTGATGTATTGTTTGGTAATAACAAAACAATAACAAATCAAACTATTACCGAAAACACTGATTCAAACGGACTTATGGTTGATGGTGGACAAAAGAAAATTGATAATAATACAACTGTTGGTCAATTATTAGGTGTAACTTCAGGCAAATATGCTATAACCTACATAGATGATTCCGGAAACCTTCAATCAGAAAAATTCTCTTCTGATGAAAAACTTTCGGAAGTTTTAAAATGCTTGAATAACAACGGATTCCAAGCATCAATCGTTAATGGTGTATTCACTGCGACAAAAGACGGTAAGATTGCAACAAATATTTCTGGTGCAATAGGTGAAAAACTAAAAGGAGAAAATGGTACTGTAACAAACACTTCTTCAGGTTACAAAACAGGTCAACTTGATGCATCTTCTTCAACTAAAGCTACAGCAACAACAAAACTATCAGATTTAGGTATTGCTTCCGGAAGTATATTTATAAAAGATAATAACAACAATACACTAGGTACTATTCAAATTGACAATTCAATGACAATAGATGATACTGCTCAACTACTTGCAAACTATGGGTTTACTCTAGGTATAACTGATGGCAAGGTTACAATAGAAGGTAATGGCACAAATCGTATTGCTGATGGTACTTCAAATTTAGTTTCTCAAATGAAGCTTAATAACTGGATAGAAACCAAAGACAAGCTAAAAACAGATTCTACTGTTGCTCAAATGGGATTTGGTAAAGGGTCTACACTAGGTCTTGTACTTGATAATAAGACTTACAACCTTACATTTGATGCTAATGCAACACTTCAAGATATTATTGACACACTTGGAACTTATGGAGTTACAGCTTCTGTAGACAATAATGGCAAGTTTACGGCTTCTGCATCCGGAAACTTAGTACTTACAAACGAACTTGGTGCATATTTGACTAAAAATTCTGCAGAAGGATATGTCAAAGAGGCTGATGGATACAAGAGCAAAGACCCTCTTGAGTTCAAGGGCGATAAAGTTAAACTTGATTATGATTCAAAAGTTGGAGATATTTTAGGCACAGGTAAAGACGGTGTTCTTAGACTTACTCTAAACAAAGATACTGTTGTTGATCTTACTTACAAAGCTGATGATACTATGGCTGATATTATTGCTGACCTTAAAGGCTACGGTATCACTGCGACAATTGATGACGGAGTTTTGAAAGCAACATCTAATGACAAAACATTTAGGCTCTCTGGGGAAATAGGCAAAATAATCTCTGGAGATACTCCTCAATATGATGATATTTCTACAGGATATGTTTCAAAAGATTTGTCATACGAAACAACTAACAAAACAAACATGAACAACACTCTTAAAGAAATGGGTGTGTCTTCAGGACAAATTCATGTTTTATCAAATGACGGCAAAATAGTTTCTACTCTTGATGTTGATGAAAATTATACTGTTGCTCAGGTTAAATCATTACTTCAACCGTTCGGTATGACATTGTCTGTTGATGAAAACGGCAAGTTTACTGTTGCCTCAGCTGAAGGGTACAAGCTTTCTGACAGTACGTCTAATATGGTTTCAAAAATGGGACTTAATAACTGGACGACATCTACAGAAAAACTTTCAGGAGCAACAACTTTGGCTCAAATGGGATTCAAAGATGGTGCTGATTTGAACTTGTTCCTTGACGGTGCTGTTATGAACGTATTATCGTTTGATGCTAACCAAACTGTTGATGATATCATATTTGGTTTAGCTGCTTATGGTATAGATGCTTCTGTTAATGCAGACGGTCAGTTTACTGCAACAAGCAAATCTCATACATTTATTATGAGTGGCGGTCTTGGTAGTTACTTAACCAAAGGTACCGGCGGATATGTAAACTCTGATACTGCTTATGAGTCTTATAAACCGCTTGTCGAATCTAAGGATTATGTTGAAACGGCATCTAAAGGCCTTGATTATAAAGATATTATGACAGAAGGCTCTACTCTTGAGTCTTTAGGATTTGCTCAAGGTGGCACTGTTAGAGTTATGCTTGATGGCAAAACATCTTATACATTACAATTCTTAGCTACAGACAAGGTTCAAGATGTTATATATGCTCTATCTGCTTATGGCATAAATGCAGAAGTTAAAGACGGTAGATTTGTTGCAGAATCTGTTAATAACACATTTACTTTAACCGGTAATTTGGGTTCATATTTTGTTGAAGGTGGAGCTTATCAAAACGAAGTTACAGGATATGAATCAAAACCATTAACATACGAAACAACAGAAAAACTTACTAACGATACTAAACTTTCTGATTTGGGTATTACACGTGGTGATATCAACGTTATAAAAGACGGCAAAGTCGCTGATACTATTCATATTTCTGATAATACAACAATCGGTCAATTGTTCTCTGCGATTAAACCTTACGGAATGACAGGTGAAATAGTTACAAAAGCTAATGGCGATACATCAATCCGTATTTCTGCGGATTCTGATATCAAGCTTGCTGACGGTACTTCTAACGTCGTTTCCGGTTTAGGACTTCAAAATGTTCGTAAGGGTGATTTTGAAGGAATGAAAAAATACTGGGACGATGATGCAACTTCCGGTTTGATTACTGAAGACACATTACTTTCTACATTAGATAGAAATGGTTTTATTGCTCAAGGTTCTTTAATCTTTAATACCGGTGAAGGCGATGACGCTGTTCAACATATTATTAATATTTCTGCAAACGAAACAGTAGGTTCGTTGCTCAAAAAATTCAATGACTCAGGTATCAAGGCAACTCTTGATGATGGGGTTATAAAATTAACAGGCGGACTTGATAAACTTACGTTTACAGGTGGTACTTCAGGACTTGTTGAAACTATTGGTCTTGATATTCATAATATCGACAAGTATGCTTCAAGTACTTCTGCGTTGACTTACGAAGGCGAAACTCATTATTCGGCATCTAATTTTGCTAATGCTAATACAACACTTGATATAGTAAATGCGACTGACGGTAATATGAGTATTTTTGTTGACGGTGTGAAATGTAACATAGAAGTTAAGAGTTCAGATTCTTTTGCAGACTTGTTTAAGAAAATAAAAGATACAGTAAAAGCAAGAACAGGTTTGGATATTCAAGCAGGGTTCAAGACAAAAGACGGTAGTATATCTGCAAACCCTACTGACGCAAATAATACCGGTATTATCGGACTTGAGATTGAAAAAGGTCACGAGCTTGTTGTTGGTGCTTCTAATGATACAACTAACTTTGCTACAATTGCTAACTTTAACAAAACTGATTATAACGCAGTGACAGGTTCTCGTGCATTGTATAGAGTTAACGTCAACTCACTTATTACAGAATCAGGTTTGTATCGTGATGGTGATATTACAGAAGGTACTTTCAAAATTGGTGATGCTGAGTTTACAATTGATTCTACTACAACACTTGCAAGTTTGATAAACCAAATCAATAAAAATGATAAGGCTTATGCTAATGCGTATTGGGATACTTTGGCTGGTACTCTTGTTATTGAGTCAACCGTTACCGGTGCATCTCTTATTAATATAGAAGCAGGTACAAGTAATTTTACGGATATTATGGGATTCACAAAAACAAAAGACGGTGTAAGTGCGTTGGTTACTGATTCCCAAACATTAGGTCAAAACGCAGTTGTAAGAATTAACGGTACTACTGTAACCTCAGCTACAAACGTTATTACAAGTGATATTTCTAAAATAAAAGGTTTGACAATTAATTTGAAAAACGTATCAGCTGGCGAAACTGTTACTATAAGTGTTGAACAAGATAAAGAGGCTATTTATAATGCTGTCTCTGATACATTAGATGCTTATAATTCAATGATGGAGGCTTTAGGTAAGGAATTAGCAGACAAGAAATCTCTTGGTGGCGAATCTATCTTGAAGCTTATGAGAAATAATTTGAAACGATTGATGACTTCATCTTTGACTGGTGCTTATGTGTTTAAGAATCTTGCTTCTGTTGGTATTTCTACAGGTGAGGCTTCAGATAAGATTACTACAAATGTAACTTCGTTGTTGATTGATAAAGACAAGTTTATGGACGCTCTTAATACCGATTCTGATGCGGTACAAGATTTGTTGGTTGGAACAAAAGCTAATCCTGGTATATTCTTGCAAGCAAATAATATTGTAGAAAATTCAATTAATACAGATGGCTATTTCTCTAATATGGCTAATACATTGACTAAGAGTATTAGTAATATAGAAAAGAAAATTTCTAAAAATAATCTCGCAATTGAAAATTATCGTACAAAACTGGAAACGAAATTCCATAATATGGAATTGACTATTTCCGGTCTACAAAGTGCGTATGCAAATATTTTGAAATAAAAATGCTAGTATGGGTTTTGAATTGTTATTGCATTTGTAATGACACGAAAAACAATCGTCATTGCGAGTCACAAAGTGACGTGGCAATCCATAAATAAATCTTTAAGTCGTTTTGATTTGTTTTATGTTCGTTGAGGGAACTGGATTACTTCGCTAACGCTCGTAATGACACTAAAAATATCCGTCATTGCGAGTCACAAAGTGACGTGGCAATCCATAAATAATCAATTTAGGCACATTGAATTTGTTTGATGTTTGTTAAAGGAACTGGATTACTTCGCTGATGCTCGTAATGACACTAAAAACAATCATCATTGCGAGTCACAAAGTGACGTGGCAATCCATAAATAATCAATTTAGGCACATTGAATTTGTTTTATGTTCGTTGAGGGAACTGGATTACTTCGCTAACGCTCAATATGACGTTGAAAAACTCTTAGCTTTTCAAAAAGCTACTATAAGAGTTTTGCATAGTAGATATTGCTTTTTCCATTGTACGGAATTTTGTTTCTAATTGTTCTCTATATTTATCAAGTGCAGTTTTTAAGTTTGTAATTTTTGTTGACATCTTTTTGATATTTTTATTAATCGAGTTTTCTGTAGATGCGATATAACCTGTTGTTTTCAATGTTGAGTCAACAATGTTTCCAACCTTCAAGAACACTCCGGAGTTGGCTGTTGTTCCTACAAGTAGCTGTTTAACTGCATCTGAATCTTTTTCAAGAGCTTGTAAGAACTTATCTTTATCAACTAATAATTTAGTAACATCTGTTGAGATGCTATCTTTAGCTTCGCCTGTAGAAATACCTATTGCAGCCAAGTTTCTATAAGTAGTAGTACCGCCAACTGATTGAGTCATTAGTCGTTTAAGTTGGTTTTTCATCATGTTAAACATTGTATCGTGTTCAAAAGAACCACCTTTGCCGAGTTCTTTTTCTAGTCCTTCCATAAGGGTATTATATGAATCTACGATATCGTTTACGGCATTGTATATGCCTTCGTTGTCTTGTTCAACTTTGATGGTAACTGTTTCACCTGCAGAAACACCTTTGAGGTTAATAGTTAACCCTTTGATTTTAGAAATATCGCTTGTAATAGTGTTTGAAGTTGAGGTTACAGTAGTACCGTTAATTTTTACAATAGCATTTTGACCTAATGTTTGTTTTTCAGTAACAAGAGTTTCTTTACCCGCTACGGTTTCGGTAAATCCCATAACTTTAGTAAAGTTGCTTGTTCCTGATTCAATATTGATAAGAGATTCACCGCTCAATGTAGATTGAACAACAAGAGTTCCGGATAAAGTATCCCAGTATGCAGAAGCATAAGATTTGTCGGATTTGTTTATTTGGTTTATTAAAGAGTTCAAGGTTGTTGTACTATCAATAGTGAAAGTTGCATCACCAATCGTAAATGTACCTTCTGTAATGTCACCGTTTTTGAACAAACCAGTAGTAGTTATAAGTGAATTTCCATTAACTTTGTATAACGCACGTGAACCTGTAATTCTTTCAGGTGTTTGTTGTTTAAGGTTAGCAATAGTAGCAAAGTTAGTTGTATCATTTGAAGCCCCAACAACAAGAGAATGGTCACCAACAACTTCAAGACCTATAATACCTGTGTTTTTATCAGAATCAAAATTAGTAGATGACATTATGTTACCATCAGTATCGACAAATCCGGCTTTTATAGTTACACCGGTTTTTGTAGCAACTTCAGAAGCTATTCTTGAGAATACATCTGAGAATTTGTCAGTTTCGTTTACTTGAACCTCAGCTTTTACACCATCAACAAATATGCTCATCTTACCACTTGTAACATTAACGGTAGAAAGCAAAGTATCTTTGTCAGCATAGTTTGCAACAGAATAAGTAACATCTTCTTGATAAGTCAATGCACGACTGCTTGTAGCATAAGTGCTAACTTCTTTTTCTGTCAATCCAAGAGTGTCACTTATACCTGAAGAACCACCAGTAAACTTGATACCGTCAACTGAGTTGTCAAATTTGATTACTCCGTTGTCAAGGACTGCGTGTACTCCTTCAGCTTCCATTTTATTAAGGAAGGATTTGATTGTATCTGTTGTAGTAATATTTACGATATGTTGAGTCTTGTCATCACCTGTGCCAAGTTCAAATATTAATGAACCAACAGCAGTTTTGCCGTCTTTGTCAAGCGATGTTAGGAGCATATCTTCGGTCAATAAGCCTGATGTAGCACCAGCTTGCCAGTATTCAACATGCCCGTTATAATCGCCCATATTAACTACATTTAATCCAAGCTTAGTTACGGCATCGCAAGTTCCGTCAGCGAGGTAAGTATCACCCTCAGACGTTATAGTAAGATTATTATCAGCACCAATTGTACCAATCATACCGTATGGTTTGATTGCATTTTTAAGCTGACCGATAGTTGTATCTG
>CAKUVB010000065.1 GCA_934693215.1 uncultured Candidatus Melainabacteria bacterium | reverse complement strand
ATTGGGGTTTATGCAACCCCAAACCCCGCACCAAATATTCTTTCTTTTTTATTGCGAAGAAAAAAGAAAGAATATTGGATAAGAAAGAAAAACGACGCCGACTAAAAACAGTCACTAAATTCAACCCAAAACTCGTGAACTCGCTACCGCTCAGACAACACGAGTTTTTTTCATTGTTTCATTAAGTGACTGTAGACTAATTGTAATGTTTGTAAGTTTAATCTGTCATTGCGAAAAATATTTGATTTTAAAGCAATTTGGTAAATTAAAGAAGGGTCAGTAAAATTGTTAAATTTTAATTACATTTTGTGAATTGTAACACAATATTAAAATGAATTTAAAAAGGCTGAAATCAAACTATAATGCTATATATAATATTATATAATATAATTGGACGGGCAATTTGATTTAACTCAAAGTTTTATTAGTAATATGGGATTTAATAAAATAGGAGTTATTTTATGACAGTAGAAAACAATGTAAATATACAAAAAACAACCAATCAATATCAACCAAAAGTTGATACCAAAGTTCAAAATAAAGGTAATCCAAATGCTGTTGATAAAACTCCAGATAAAGATACAGTTCAATTGTCATCAGGTTTAACGACAAAAGAAAAAGTCGGTATTGCAGCAGTTGCAACTACTGTTGTTGCAGTAACTCTTGCAATATTAGGTCGTAAAGGACATTTAGGTAAAGGTATTCAAGAATTTTTGGGTGGTAAGTCAAAAGAAATTAAAAATGTAGCTCAAGAAACAGCAGAGCATACACATACTCCAAAACCATCTGTAGAGCCAAAAGCACCTGCAGAGCCAAAAGCACCTGCAGAGCCAAAAGCACCTGCAGAGCCAAAAGCACCTGCAGAACCAAAAGCACCTGCAGAGCCAAAAGCACCTGCAGAACCAAAAGCACCTGCAGAACAAAAGCCAAGTGTTAAAGCCGAACAAGAAGCAAAAGCTAAAGCCGAACAAGAGGCAAAAGCTAAAGCCGAACAAGAGGCAAAAGCTAAAGCCGAACAAGAAGCAAAAGCTAAAGCTGAACAAGAAGCAAAAGCTAAAGCCGAACAAGAAGCAAAAGCTAAAGCCGAACAAGAAGCAAAAGCTAAAGCCGAACAAGAGGCAAAAGCTAAAGCTCAGCGAGAAGCAAAAGCGAAAGCGAGACAAGAAGCTTTTAATCAAAAAATAGCTCCTTTGCAAAATTCTTATAAAAAACAAATTTCAAAATTGTATGAGTTATATCGTGAATCTCCTCGTAATATGGAAGAAATCGCAAAATTAAGAAATGAAATAAATAATACGTTACAAAAAATAAATAAAATACAAGAAAAAGCTCCTAAATCTGTTGTAAAACCTGTAATAGAAAGATCTCCAATTTTAGAAAGGGTAGATGATTGCTTATATGGTTATGAAAAAGGAAAAGAAACTATTAATACATTTACTAAAACATTAGAAGAATTTAAAGAAACAGGAAATTTAGATAAGGAAACCTTTAAATCTACATACAAAGAGTTAAAGCAAATGGCTGAAGGTGATGTAAAGAATGATCATAATGCCAAAAAAGCAAAAGCTCTTGTTGATTTAGTTGAAAATAATGAAGGTTTGAAAAAAGAAGAATTTAATGACTTGAATTTATTTAATGATGGTTTTCTTGATAACTATTTTGAGGAAATGACTCAAAGGAATAATTTAGAATATCAAGAAAGAATACAACAAATGATTGATGATATAAATACGAATACTTTTAACGATTTTTCTTCACACAATATATTTTAATCAGACCTTAAAATGATGTTGCTCAAGTTGTGTTTTATAAAAAGTACATATTGAGTGTTAGCGAAATATCTTTTGCAAAGGCTTGAAAGAGATTCTTCGGGCTATGCCCTCTGAATGACTTGCTTGGGTTTACATGAGATTCTTCGCCTAAAGGCTCTGAATGACGTGAAAGCTAGTCATTATGTTTAATCCGTCATTGCGAGTCACGAAGTGACGTGGCAATCCAGTAAATAATTCTTTAAGTCATTTTATGTTTATTGATGGAACTGGATTACTTCGCTATCGCTCGTAATGACAGGAATTGTTTATATAAGATTACTAGCATTTTATTTATTCATAAAGACAATAAAGATAAAAATTTTAAAAGTTGTTTCTATTTTTAAACAACATACAAATCTTTTTCAGTGAATACTTCTCTATTTTCGAAAGATTCTCGAATATTTTTTGTGTCGTTATAATAATCCTCGAAAATCTTTGGTTTAATATCTAATCCAAATTCTTTAGGGTTAAGTGTCCAAGGAGATGCAGGCTCATAAATAATAGGAATAATATAATATTTATTAATCATCTTATATGTATTTTGTAAATGTTTTGCGTATTCTTCGGATTTAGTATTTTCCTCTTGAGGTACATTAGGTATTATTGCAAAATAAATCTCAGAATGAATTTTTAATTTCTCCATGTATTCAAGAATATTTTCAAATTCTTTGTTACTAAAATAAAAGGATTTATGTTTTTTACGCAAGTTTTCGTTATAAAATTCAGGACTTATTATTGCAACAGAATCATCTGAAAAAGCTTGTTTAAACAAGTCCAAAATCTTTTTATCAGGTAATCCAAAAAAGGAAAAAGTTGCTTTTAATTCACCTTTAAACTCGTCTATAATTTTTAAAAATAATTCGTACAAAAATTTTCTATCATTAGGGTTTGGGTCAAAAGAAAATAAAAATCGTTCGATATTATGTTCTTTTTGCAACGTTTTTATCTCTGCAATTACATTATTAGTGTTTCTATACGATACAAAGTTTCTACCGGTCACAAGTTTAATAGCTTTGCACCCTCCACCACACCATGTACAATTTCCGGTACAACCACGACCTAAGCATACACCCTGTGTTGTCATTGGATTGTTTAACTGATTAGGTTTTGAATATTCCATATAAAATGGGATTTTTGAATAGCTTTCAAAATTTTTCATATAATCAGTTTTAAAAAATTCATAACTATTAAGGTCATTATTTGATGCGATAAATGTATTTTTATTAACAACTATTTCATTACAATTTCGCCATATCAAATTGGGAACTATTTTCAAATGTTGATTTGAAGAAATTGCCTTAACAAGTTCAACCGTAGGAAGTTCGCCCTCACCTTTGATTATAGCATCTATAAAAGGAAATTTTTTCATAATTTCTTCTGCAAAATATGATGCAGTAAATCCACCAAGAGATAAGAAAACGTCAGGATTTTTTGACTTGATATATTTTGCTGTTTCTATTACGTCAAAAGATTGTGGGTGCCAATGTAGAGAAAATGCAACGAATTTGATATTATTTTGTCTGATATAATCACTCAATAAAAAATTTTTATCTAAGTATTTTTCTATTCCTAAATGAATAATTTTAGTAGGAAATCCGGTTTTATTAAGTTCATTTACTATAGAATACAAACCCATTGCAGAGAAATTAATACTGGAACAAACACTACCCTCTGAATTTAAGGTTAATTGTGGTGTGTGTATAAAAATACTTTTAAAATTTTTCATCATTACTCCTTAGTCACGTAAGTTTTAAAAAAAATCTATTGTTATAAAAAGAAGATTTTTCTGCGTTAATTTGTTAAGCATTCCGACTGTTACGGTTGCGGACCAGCGAAGGATTTGCACCTATCTTTCCTTAACAAAAAAATTGTATCATAAAAGCTTAAAGAAGTTCGTCTAATAATTATTATTGAATTTCGTACAGGAAACTTTTTTCATGTATAATAGATTTATAATAATGAGGTTTTAAGAATGAGTAAATATTTATTAGAAATCGGAGTAGAAGAACTACCATACAAGTTTATACCATCTGCTATTAAACAATTAAAAGATAGTTTTGGTAAATTTTTAAACGAAAATAATATCGGGTTTGAAAACATAAATGTTATGGCAACACCTAGAAGGCTTGCTATAATACTTGATGGACTTGCTGATGCACAACCTGATTCAGAAAAAGTTTTTAAAGGGCCTATCAAAAAAATTGCTTATGATGAAAATGGAAACTTATCAAAAGCTGGTGAAGGTTTTGCTAAGAAAAACAATATAAATCCGAAAGACCTTTATGTCGAAGGTGATTATGTTTACGCAAAAGTTTTTAATAAAGGTAAATCTACAAAAGAACTTTTACCTGAAAAAATACCTAATCTTATTCTAAAACTTCAAGGTTCTCATTTTATGAGATGGAGTACGCATGATGAAAAATTCTCACGTCCTATAAGATGGATTGTATCAATATACAATAATGAAGAACTTCCGGTACAAATTCTAGATATTAAATCTTCAAGATTTTCTCGTGGACATCGTTCATATACAGAACCTGTAGAAATTAAAAACATAGATGATTACAAAGACGAATTGAGAAAAGCATACGTTATTGTTGACCAAAAAGAACGTCAAGAAAAAATTGTCAAACTTGCAAAACAAGAATCTGAAAAAATCGGTGCAACAACAAGAATATCTGCTGATTTGTTAGAAGAAGTAACATATATTTGTGAATGGCCGGTAGCTGTAGTTTGCAATTTCGATGAAGAATTTCTTACAATTCCTGATGAAGTTACGATTACAGTTATGGAATCTCATCAAAGATATTTTGCACTTTTCAAAGATGGAAAACTAACAAATAAATTTATTACTATTGCAAACTATATCGGTGATGATTTCTCAAATATTAGAGCTGGTAATTTAAGAGTTATCAAAGCAAGACTTGATGATGCTGTATTCTTTGTTAAAAATGATACAAAAAAACCACTTGAAGATTATGTAGAAAACTTAAAGGGTATGACATTCCAAAAAGGTATGGGTTCTGTTTATGATAAAACTCAAAGAATTATCAAGCTTTCAAAACAAATTGCAGAAAGTTTGAATATCGAAAACCTTGAAACAATTATCAGAACAGCATACCTTTGCAAAGCTGATTTAGCAACAAATTTGGTATTTGAGTTTACTGAATTGCAGGGTTATATCGGTTCTGACTATGCTAAGCTTAATGGCGAAGCAGAAGGTGTTGTAGAAGGTATAAAAGAACATTATTTCCCTCTAAATGCAGATAGTGAGCTTGCTAAATCCAAAGAAGGTCAAATTGTTGGTATTGCTGATAAGCTAGATACCATTTGTGCAGTATTTGCATCAGGTAAAAAACCTACAGGTTCTTCTGATCCGCTTGGTGTTAGACGTGCGGCTCTTGGTATTATCAAAACGATTATAGAGAACAACTTAAATATAAATATTTCTGAGCTTATCAACTCAACAATCGAACTTTTACCAGTTCAAGCTGATTGTCAAAAAGATGTCGAAGAATTCTTTATCCAAAGACTTGTAATATTCTTAGGCGAAACTTATAAAAAAGAAGTTCTTGAAAGTGGTTTAGTGAAAAATCCACTTGAAGATTTGTCAGATTATATTGCAAGAATTAATGTTATTGCAAACTTAGATAGTCCAATGACAATAGAAAACGCAAACAGAATTATTAGAATTTTGAAAGATTCATCTTTTGACAAAGTAAATGAAGATTTATTTGTTGATGATGCTGAAAAGAAACTCTATGAATGTGTAAAAGAAATTACTTTCACAACTGATTATGATAATTATATCAAGCAATTAATCGGATTGAATGCACAAATAGATAATTTCTTTGATAAAGTGCTTGTTATGGATAAAGATGAAAATATCAAAAATAACAGAATTGCACTTCTTACAATCTTGAAGAAGAATTATGAAAGACTTGCAGATTTTTCTGCTTTGAGAGTGTAAATTAAATTTTGATTTTATTATAAATAAAACGAGGTATGACAAATAACTAACGAGTTTTTGTTAAACCTCGTTTTTTATTAACTATTTTGCACACAAAACCTAAATCTAAATAATACAAAATCTATTCTACAATTTTGTCATTAGAAATATTCAGAACCATGGAATTTGTCAACATAGTTGTATAACTTTTTAGGGTTTTACGTATTATAGGCATATCATACATATAACCGGCATGCATAGATGTTTTTATATCAAATACTCTGCTTTTTCCTGTTTCGTTTTTCATTGTTATGTATATCCCTTAATATCCTAAAATTAATGTTGTTGAATATATTATTGAGAAGAATATCATCAAATTTCTTGCCTGATACATTCTAATCATAAAACTCGCTGAGCCTTCGTTTAAAATAATATCCCAAATTTCCATTGGACCTTCATAAAATTTTCTCTTTGGCAATTTTGTTTTGTCATCAATATATAACTTCATTGACGAAATTAAATTGATTGCCATTGGAATTGTTATTAATGTTATAAAGATTCCGATAGTATTTATACTTAAATATACCAGAAACAATGACAAATAAACAAGTATAAGTAATAATTTGTGACAATTTAAACTGTTTTTGCGAGAAAACATATTGGCTACAGTTTTTTTATTCTCTGATTTGTCCAAGTCATAATCCAGCATTGTATCAGTATATAAAAGATTTACTGTTAACAACATTGTAGGCAAACAAACGATTAATGTTTTCCAGTCATATACTCCATTCATAACACAACTAACTCCACCAAAAAGAAGTGGGCCATATATTAGAGCAATTAATGTTTCACAAAGTCTAAATTTTCCGGCTATTGGATACAAAATTCCAGCTAAACCACTCAATAGCATAATGATAAATATAGAAATCCCTATTTTTGAAATGAAAAATATCCCTATACAAACTGCTAATCCAAAACATAAAAGAGAGAATAACAACAATTGGTTTGGTGTAATAGTTTTGTTTAAAAGATATTCACATTTACCTTGTTGAGCATTTATCAAAAAAACATTACCGTTTTCATCAACACGTTTAAGAGTGTTGTAATCAATATAATCATCAAACATATTTGCACCTAAATGAGCAAAACAAATACCAAAAAGTGCAATAATGCCGTATATTATATTGCCTGATTGTGATAGCCCATAAGCAAATGCAACTAACCACGAAAAAATCGACATTGGCAGAGCATAAGCTCTTGTAATCATTATTAAGGGTTTTATCACTTAATTATTCCCCCGAATGAAACAACATCTTCATAAGATGCACCCGCCTCAAGAAGTTCTTCAGCCGTTATTCCAAAAAGGGTTATTAATTCAATTGCTTCTTGTTTTTCATTAATATTTTTGACAATTTGATTGACGGCTTCTTCACGTGTGATGTTAGAAAGTTTATTATAAATTCCTAAAGCAAGACTACGTTTTTTGGCTTTGCCCATAATTAATACCCTAAAGCTCTTATAGCTAAAAGTCCTGCACCAATCATGCCGGAATAATTGCCGGCAGTTGCGAGTCTAACTGATGTAGGTGTTGTAACAATTTCATTATTAACTTCGTCTTCTATAGCTTTTGTATCAACAAACTGTGCCATAGAACCTGACAATACCACACAATCTGGGTCAAATAAATTAGCCAACCCGATAATACCTGCAGTAATATGTCCTTGCCATACAGATAAAATATCTTTCATAAGAGGGTCGCCTTTTTCAACACCTTCAATAACATCATAAGTTGTAACATTTGGATTTCCTGTCATTTCTTCTGCAGTTTTTTTCAAACCTGTACCTGATGCATAAGCCTCAAAACAATCATAAGCACCACAAGTACATTTTCTGCGTTTGTCAGGATACATCTTAAAGTGCATTTCTCCAGCTGCCCCAGATTTGCCTTTGAATAATTTGCTATCAATGATTATTCCACCACCTACTCCAGTACCTAAAGTAAGCATAACTGATGTTTTACACCCTTTTGATGCTCCAATTTCGTGTTCAGCCCAAGCGGCAGAATTTGCATCGTTTTCTACAAAAACAGGCAAACGACTAATTTTTTGGAAATTCAAACTAGGATAATCTTTAACTAAATTCCCTGTAGAACCAAGAACTCCGGTATTTTCATTATTAACAGCACCGGCAGTTGAAATACCGATTGTGTGAACAGAATTTTCGTATTTTTTTACTGCACCTTGAATAATTTCTTTAATTCCGTCTAAATCTTTTGGAGTTTGAAATTTATCAACTTCCGCTATAATTTTACCTTTTTCATCAACTACAGTATAATAAATTTTTGTTCCGCCAATATCAATAGTTAGTGCCTTTTTCATTCTATCCCGTCCTTATTCAAAATGCTGATATTTATAATCTGATGCAATAGTTTTATTCGCAGAAGAAATAACACGACTAACAAACGGATAAAAACGAGCATCTCTGATTGGATTCCCTTCTGAATCCAATTCAAACTTAGGATAAATCTGTTCGTCCTCTTGTTCCTCGTATTCTTGTTCTTCTGTTTCTATTAAATCTTCACTCATTTTTATACTCTAAATTTTTCATCAATATTCGTAATGAAACGCTTTGTAATTAATTGAGGCCTTGTTATAGCTGAACCTATTACAACTGCGTGAGCCCCTAATTCAAAAGCTTTGTTTATTTGTTCAGGTTCCCAAATTCTACCTTCAAGAATAACCGGTTTGTCTGTTTCTTTAACAAGTGATTCCAAAAGTTTAAAATCAGGGCCATCTGTTTCTATTGGCGATTGTGTTGTGTAACCTGATAATGTTGTAGACAAAATGTCTACTCCCAATTCGGCACATTTAATCCCTTCTTCTAATGTAGAGA
>CAKUVB010000064.1 GCA_934693215.1 uncultured Candidatus Melainabacteria bacterium | reverse complement strand
ATCATGCTCTTGGTTTACGTCTACTAGATCGGTATTAAAAGGATTGTAACTAAACAACAATTGATTATAGTTTGATTTTAACTGAGCATCGGTAAGATTCTTTAAGTAATCTTTACTAATTGAAGGATTACTTGCTACAATTTGTGATATTAACGTGTTTCTATCTACACTTACCAATTACTTATTCCTTTAACATGTTTTGATACATGGGTTTACGGTAAGTTTTGAAATTTCTTTAGGATAAATTACGATATCTTTACAAAAAGTAATGTTTTTTGAGATTACGTGTTTTTATAAATTGAAATCACCGTTTTTCTTGATGTGTTCAACCAAACCGCCATCATTTAAAAGTTTTATCATTACAGGAGGTAGTGGTTCAATCTGAGTAATTGTACCTTTTGTTAGATTGTTTAATATACCTTTTTCGATATCTAGGTCGAGTTCATCACCTGCATCAATACCATCTGTATCACATTCAATAGCAAGTAATCCAATATTTATAGCGTTTCTATAAAAAATTCTTGCAAAAGATTTTGCTAATACAGCACCAACTCCGGCAATTTTGATTATTTGTGGTGCATGTTCTCTTGAAGAACCAAGTCCAAAATTGTTTCCTGCAACAACAAAATCGCCCTTTTGCATAGTTGATGCAAAATTTGGGTCTGCATCTTCTAATACGTGTTTTGCAAATTCAGGAAGGTTAGAACGAAGGTGAAACAATCTTCCTGGTGCAATATGGTCTGTTGAAATATTATCTCCGAATTTGAATGCTTTACCTTTCATAATCTCTCCTTTTTAGTGTCCTGATTTTAAGACTTGTAAGTTTCTAGTTTCTGATAACTCTCTGCGAGCTTCTCTTATTTTTTTTCTGCTTTCGTCAGATAAACTTAAACCGTTACAAAGTCTATCAATAAAACCTGTATTAAGTTTTACAGCTTTGTCTAATGCTCCTAATTCCTCTAAAACATCTTTTATTTCAGAAAATTTGTATCCAAAAGAATGTTTAGATTGATAAACCATAGTTTCTCCAGACTCTGCTGAAATTGGTTCTCCACCTAACTCAAAGTGTAGTTTGAATATTGATTTCAAATCTTGCAATTCAGATTGCATTGTTTGAACACTTTGTTGAATTCTTAAAAATCTTTCAAACAAGTAATCAATATTTTCTAGTTGTTTAGTTTGCCAATCGTATTTTTGCAAATAAAGTTTTTTAAGTTTTGGATATGCAAGAGCAAGACCCATTGCATCAGCCATAGCTCTATGATGGTTTTCTAAATCAACATGAAATTTTTCTGTTAAAGCTGCTAATCCATGAGATTCTAAATCAGGACAAATCTCTTTAAACATTTGTTGAGAATCAATTCTTTCGTTTTCAAATTTCTTTTTAAAAACTCTTTTGCAAGCTTCGTTCAAAAAAGAATAATCAAAAATTGCATTATGAGCAACTATAGGAGCATCTCCAATAAAATCTAAAATTTCTCCTAATATTTCGCTTTCTTTTGGTGCATCTGCAACCATATCTTCTGTTATTCCATGAATTGCAATACTTGATTTTCTAATATGTTGTTCAGGATTGATAAGAGTTTGATAAGTATCTTTTACTTTTCCATTTTCAAGTCTTACTGCTGCAAATTCAATAATTCTTTCTTTTGTATAATCCAGACCTGTTGTTTCTGTGTCTAATACTATTTCTACAACTTTTTTTCTAGGCATTTAATTCATCTTTCTCTCTTAATAATAAGTATACTAGAATAATAGCATGAAAAAAATATATATGCTAAAATGTACTCGTTAAAATTAAAACATTAAGAGGTTATAATTATGGCAATTGATATAAACAAAGATAATTTAGAAAACGAAATTTTAAAAGCTCAAGGCGTTATAGTTGCTGATTTTTGGGCTCCTTGGTGTGGTCCTTGCCGTAAATTAGGACCTGTTTTAGAAGAATTAGAAGAAACTTTTGAAGGCAAAATGAAGCTTGTAAAAGTTAATGCTGATGAGAATTTGGAAATATTGAAACAATTTTTAGTAAGTGGTCTGCCAACTCTTTTGGTTTTCAAAAATGGAGAGCCGGTAGAAAGAATGTCTGGACTTATTCCAAAATCTGCAATAATTAATAATATAGAAAAACATTTATAATAGAGAGTTAAATATGATTGATAGATATTCTTTACCAGAAATGAAAGCAATTTGGGAGTTGCAATCAAAATTTTCATATTATTTGAAGGTTGAAATTGCAGTGTGCGAGGCTTATTCAAAACTAGGTAGAGTTCCCAAAGACGCTTTAGAAAAAATCAAAGCTTTTGCATCTTTTGATTTGGATAGAATTGCAGAAATCGAAGCTGAAGTTCGACATGATGTTATTGCCTTTTTGACAAACGTAAATGAAACAGTTGGTGAAGAATTGGCACAATATATTCATATGGGGCTTACGAGTTCAGATGTTATTGATACGGCATTTGCCTTACAGATAAAAGATTCTTCTGTTATTATTGAACAAAAATTTGAAAATCTTTTGGATACTATGAGAGATATGGCAAAAAAATATAAACATACTGTTTGTATTGGACGTTCTCATGGTGTTCATGCTGAGGTTATGACATTTGGGGTAAAGGTTCTTAATTGGTTAGATATATTTGAACGAGTGTACGACAAGTTCAAGTATTCTGTAAAAAATATAAACAAGGGGCAAATATCTGGTCCTATAGGTACGTATAGTAATGTTCCTATGGATATAGAAACTCTAACTTGTGAAATATTAAATTTAGAACCGGCAAGAATATCAACACAAATAATTGCTCGAGATATTCATGCAGATTATATGCAGTCATTGTCTTTAATAGCTTCAACAATTGAACAGGTTGCCGTTGAAATTAGGCATCTTCAAAGAACAGAGGTTCATGAGGTCGAAGAAGGGTTTGGGAAAAATCAAAAAGGTTCATCTGCTATGCCTCATAAGAAAAATCCTGTTTTGTGTGAAAATTTATGTGGATTGGCAAGAGTTGTAAGAAGTAATTCATTGGCTGCGATGGAAAATATTGCACTATGGCATGAAAGAGATATTTCACATAGTTCAACAGAACGTATTATATTCCCTGATTCATTAGAGTTGGTGGATTTTATGTTAACTAGGTTAAATAATGTTTTAAAAAATCTTGTAATCAAAGAAAATAATATGGAAAAGAATTCAAACCTTTTCGGAGGTATTGTTTATTCTCAAAAAGTTCTTTTAACTCTTGTAGAAAAAGGCTTAACAAGAGAAGATGCGTATAGAATAGTTCAAAAACACGCACTTGATGCGTTTGAAAACAATGGTGATTTTAAGAAAAATTTAGAATCTGATAACGAAGTTACTAAATTGCTAACCAATGATGAAATTGAAGAATGTTTTGATAGAGAAAAATATCTACAGAATATAGATGCTATTTTTGAAAAATTTGCTATTTAGATTAGTTTTTTATTTAGAATTTGATAAAAGCTCTTTAGCAACATCAGCAATATAGGCACTATCTGCGGTATATGATTTTATTCCTTCAAGTCTATAGTCTTTGGTTGTTCCGTTTAGTCTATAAAATATATTATGTAATAAGGCTATATTTCCGGCAAATTCACTATCGTTATCAGGTGCCATATAAGGAAAAACTACGCAAGGTTTTGGAGGTCTTGGGTTATAAAAATCATAAAAAGAATCTCCGATAGCAAGGTTTAGACCAATTTCGTTTTGGATATCTTGATCCCAAACTCGAGATTGTTTTTTGTCAAAAATCAAAATATCTTTTCCGTTTCTATTATTTCTTGTTATGTAGTTTTCAATATGTTTTGTACCTTCTTGAGTGCTAAAAATTGGTGCAATTATAATGTTATTATTTTGTTTTTCTAGTTTTGAAAGGCTTAAATTATAAAAAGTTGCTAATTTTTCGCTTAATGATTCTCCGGACAATGCACTATCATCTAATATAACAAAGGTTTTGTTTTTCATTTCAGGTTCTGATAGTTTCTTTCTTATATTTAACAAATTTACAAATTTATTTGTTTCAATATTATTAATTAACTGATATTGATGGTTTATTAAGCTATAACTTTTTTCAGATGTCGGTATTATATATGTAATATCATTATCGTTTTTTCCTAAAGATGTATTAATCTCAGTAATATGTTGATGTATATTTTTTAAACCTTTAGCCATAGATTCCGGTGTTAAAACGACAAGAGCGTTATCAAGATGTTGTATTATATCAGATTTTACATCACATCTTTGTTGTGGATCTTGTAATCTGTCAAAAAGACTGGCATCTATAACTGCATTAAGTTCTTCTTTTGACATTTGTTCAGGACGCATTTGCATATATATATTTTCAATAGTTGGTTCTTGTTCATTTTTGATAATAATAGGTTTGATACCTAGTTTTTTCGCTTGATTAATTACATCAGCATCAATGTTGTCATGTTTTAATAATTCTCGTGTTGTTTGTTCTAAGTCTTTTGTTCTATTTAAAAAATTAATACCATTATTAAATCCGGATAGAACAAAAAATTTAATATCATTTCCATTATTTTTTATAGCATCTTTGCAGGCTTGAGAAGAACTTATTTCATCTAATTTGTTTTTATCCAAAAATACAGCTTTTTTCTCACCTCTCATAACTCCCATAAATTTTTGGACAATTAAATAATTTAATGAACTATTTAAGCCAAACATTTTTTGTGTTAGTGGGTTTGTTTGGTTTATTTTTCCGACTTCCATAATATCATTATTTTTTAAAGTTTCGATAACTGTATTAAGACTTCGAATGTTTGCAAATTGTGTAGCTTGTTGCATTGTTGAAAGTATTTTTTCTCTTGGGTAATCAGTTGTTTTTTCAATGTTATTTACGGCTTTTTTTATATCTTCAATAGAAACTTCGTTTAAGGAATCGTGATAATCTGTATAAACTTTTTCAAACTGTTTGAGAGAAGAATCTCTAAAAGGTATACGTTTTGTTGTGAGATTTTTTACTTCTGAAATTTGAATATTATGATAAGCCCCAAAATTTATTGGTGAAGATGTTGAATTGTTGAGATACTTTAGTTGTTTGTTTGATTTGTGATGAGTTTCTGGCATGTTATTGGTTTTTGTTTTGTAAGAGATGCCAGAATATATGTTGTTGTTAGATATCAAAATAGGATTAATAGATTGCATTATTACACTCCTCTAATAATTCTTTAGACAATTTAGATATAGAGAATGTAGTCATTGATGCAGACTTGATTCTATGCATATAATCATTTGTTTTACATTCGTTATGGTTTATGTCGTGCAATAATGCGATGTTTGCTGCAAAACTACAATTGTTGTCAGGGGCCATATATGGGAATATTACACAAGGTTTTTCATTGTATTGCCATTGTGTGCCAAATGCTGTTTTTCCTAAAACATGGCTAAGAAGGTTTGGATTTTTTATATCTTTTTCCCAATCATTATTTATTTGTTTGTGAAACAAAATTTTATCTTGTTTTCGGTTGTTTTTATTAAGTACTTCTTGAATTTTATTACTACCTTTTGTTGTTATTAAAAGAGGTGCATAAATAAAATTGATGTTTTGTTGATTAATATTATCCATTCTTTCTGTAAATGGGAAAAAGTTGTCAGTCATCGAATTCCCTGAAATCGCACAATCGTCAAGGAATACTATTGTTTTATTTTTTAGTTTTGGAGAATTAATATTATCTAGAACTGTTTCCATATCAATGAATTTATTTTTGTCAATGTTGTTTGTTAGTTGATATTGGTGATTAATTAATCCATAGCTTTTTTCAGAATCAGGGATACAGAATAACAAGTCTTTTTCACTTTTATTAATAGATTTGTTGTATTTGATAATATTTTGATGCATATTAGCAAATCCATTAGACATAGATTCTGGACTAACAACAAGTAGGTTGTTATGTAAATATTTAATTGTGTCAGTTTTTACTTTGCTTTGAGTGTCTGCATTAGGAATTTTAAATAAATTAATAATACTAGCATCTATAACTGCATTAAGTTCTTCTTTTGACATTTGTTCAGGACGCATTTGGTTATAGATGTTTTCTTTTGTTGGTTTATTAGTATTTTTTATAATAATTGGTTTGATTCCTAATTCTTTTGCTTGATTGATTATATCAGTATCAATATTATCTTTTGATATAATTTCTTTAGTGTTTTCAAATAAGTTTTTGTTTCTATTTAAAAAATTTATACCATTATCAAAACCGGATAAAATGTAAAATTTGTTTTGTGGGTTTTTAATTAAACTTTCTATGTTAGAAGGATTTTTTATGGAGTCTTTTTTTAATTGAGCAAGTTTGTTTTTGTCTAAAAAAATTGCATTATTATTTCCGGATAAATCTCCCATTTTTTTCTTTTGTATTAAATAATGTAGAGTCATATTTAATCCAAAATTGTTTTTTACAAATTCAGGTTGGTTTGTGTTAGAAACATCACCAATCATTCCGATATTATCTTTATTAAGTCGAGTAACGATATGTTTAATACTTTTTATACTGGCAAATTGTGTCGCTTGTTGCATTGTTGATAAGATTTTATTTTTAGGGTGGATTTGTTCTAGAGCCTTTATAGAGTTATCAATGTCTGAAATTGAGGTTTCGTGCAAATCTTGTTTGTATTCTGTAAATAGTTCATTAAATTCTTTTGAAGCACTTTCTTTTGTTATTGGTCGAGAAGTTTTATTACAGGCTTTTGCTTTTGCAAGCATAACACTTTGTGCTTTTTCATAAGATTTAAGAGCTTGAAAATATATATTATTGTCTTTTGTTGAAAAAGTTTGTTTGTTATGTGTGGGTTTATGATTATTTTTATGAGTTTTAGTGTTTTGTATGGAGTATATTTGTTGGAATTGATTTATGGTCAGCATAATAAACCTCCAATGTTTTTAGAGGTTTGAGCGGTCATATATTTATTTATTATTTCGTCAATTAAATTCATAATTGTAAGTTTTAATTTTGTCTGCATTTAAGATAATGTCTAAAAATATTTTTTTTTGTTTTTCTCATAGGAAATCTTAAAAAAAATTAATAAACCCGCAAATTTTATTAAATTTATGGTTTATATGAATGTGTAGAATAAAAGGTGTGTTTTATGAATAATGTTTCGGTAACTAATTTAAACCGTAATATAGCTTTTATGAAGGAGAAATCAGAACGAAAAACTCCGCCAAATCCAACTATTTCAAATGTCCCATTAAGAGGTACTAAACGCTTGAATATGCACCCTTTAGTTATCGGAGGTATTAATGGTTTTTGTTGGTATAGTGTAGGTTTACTTCTTGATAAACTGGCTTCAAAAGTGTTAAAAACAAAAACAGGTTCTGTACCTGCAAAAATATTGCAAGGTGCTTTAGTTTTAGTGACTGGATATAATGCGTACAAAGTTGCAAAAAATGAAGTTTCTCAAGGATAATATTATTTTTCATTAATTGAGCTTAAAACGTAATAAATTTAACATATTCTTTTAATTTTATTAGTATTGTGTAATACTGAATACAAAACTAATAAAATGGGAAGGATAAACAAATGATTAATGTTGCAGTTTGCGGTTCAAATGGCAAAATGGGAAAAGAGGTTGTAAAAGCCGTAAATGACGATAAAGAGCTTAGTTTAGTTGCACAAATTGATATTATTGATGGCGAATATTCTTCAATAGAAAATGCAGCACAAGCTCAAAAAATTGATGTTTTGGTTGATTTTACACAACCTAAAAGTATTTATGAAAATGCACAATATTGTTTAAATAATGGAATCAATATTGTAATAGGTACAACAGGCCTGTCTGATGAACAAATCGCAAATTTAAAATCTTTGTCAGAAAAAAACAAGGTATCTTGTTTGATTGCTCCAAATTTTTCAACTGGTGCAGTTTTGATGATGATGTTTGCAAAACAGGCTGCAAAGTATTTTGATAATGCAGAAATTATAGAACTTCATCATAACCAAAAGAAAGATGCTCCATCAGGTACTGCTGTAAAAACAGCATTAATGATGTCTGAGGCTTCTGAAAAATCTTTTGTTACAGGAAACTGTCCTGAAACTGAAACAATTAAAGGTGCAAGAGGTGGAATATCTTATTCTGATATTCACATTCATTCTGTTAGAATGCCAGGATATATTGCATCTCAAGAAGTCTTGTTTGGTTCATCAGGACAAACTTTTAAAATAAGACATGATTCAATGAATAGAGAATGCTACATGCCGGGAGTATTGATGGCAGTAAAACATGTTGTAAAACAACCAGAATTCATATATGGTTTAGAAAATATAATGTAATAGGTAGTTAGTAAGAATAAGGAAAATGAGATGAGAAAACCGCATATTGCTATTTTAGGTGCTACAGGTGTTGTAGGTAGAGAAATTACAAAAATCACTGAAGAATTAGGAGTTGAATACGAAACGATAAAATTCTTATCAAGTGCAAAAAGTGCAGGTTCTAAGATAACGTTCAAAGGGCAAGAATACACTGTAGAAGAAGCAACACCAGAATCTTTCGATGGGGTTGATATTGTAATGGCATCAGCCGGTGGTTCTACAAGTCAAAAATTTGCACCAGAAATTGTAAAACGTGGTGGTCTGATTATTGATAACTCAAGTGCATTCAGAATGGACAAAGATGTACCTCTTGTTATTGCATATGTAAATGATGAAGATTTGAAAAAGCATAAAGGTATAATTGCAAATCCAAATTGCTCAACATCTCAATTGATGTTAGTTTTGAAACCTTTACATGAAAAAGCAAAAATAAACAGATTAATCGTATCTACTTATCAAGCAGTAAGTGGTGCAGGGTTGGCT
>CAKUVB010000063.1 GCA_934693215.1 uncultured Candidatus Melainabacteria bacterium | reverse complement strand
ATGGAGAGGTAATATTATGAAAACTATCGAAGGTGCTTTAACTACAAATGGCGAAAAGTTTTGTATTATAATAGCGAGATTTAATGAGTTTATAGGCTCAAAACTTTTATCAGGAGCAATTGATGAATTAAGACGACATGGTATTTCAGAAAGCGATATTGATGTTGTGTGGGTTCCAGGTGCTTTTGAGATTCCGATTGTTGCTAAGAAATGTGCAAAGTCTGGCAAATATAGTGCGATTATTACATTGGGAGCAGTTATAAAAGGCTCTACATCTCATTATGATTATGTTTGTGCAGAGGTTTCAAAAGGTGTGGCTACAGTTGGGTTAGAGACAGAAGTTCCGGTTATTTTTGGAGTTTTGACAACAGATAATATTGAACAAGCTATTGAACGTGCTGGTACAAAAGCTGGTAATAAAGGTTCTGATGCAGCAAAATCAGCAATTGAAATGGCAAATCTTTTAAAACAAATATAAGGGTGTTTGATGAGCGAAATTATAACAGAATATCGTAATGAAAATACAAAAGATATTGATTTGTTGCCAACTATTGATATTGTGCGAAAAATCAATAACGAAGATAAAATAGTTGCACTTGCCGTAGAATATGAGTTAGAAAATATTTCAAAGGCAGTAGATGTTATTTCAAAACAGTTTTTGAAGGGTGGTCATCTGTTTTATTTTGGTGCGGGTACTTCTGGTCGTTTAGGGATATTAGATGCATCAGAATGTCCTCCAACATTTAGTGTTGATTCTTCTATGGTTCAAGGGATTATTGCAGGTGGTGATACTGCAATGAGATTTGCTATAGAAGGAGCAGAGGATAATTTTGAGGCCGGTTATGAAGATGCTCAAATTCTTGAGAAAGATGACGTTTGTACGGTAATATCAGCTAGTGGAAATCCTAAATATCTTTTAGGTGTTCTTGCAAGAGCAGAAGAAGTTGGTTGCAAAACTATTGGTATTACTTGTAACTCAAAAGCAAAAATTGCAGAAGAAGTTGGAACTCTTATTTGTGTAGAGGTCGGTCCAGAGGTTATTGCAGGCTCTAGTAGAATGAAGGCCGGTACTGCTCAAAAAATGGTTTTAAATATGCTTACAACAGGTTCAATGATAAAAATTGGTAAAACGTATGAAAATTTTATGATTGATTTGAAAGCAACTAATGAAAAGCTTAAAGATAGGGCAATAAGAATCGTATCACAAATTGCGGGTGTTTCATTTGCTCATGCTTATGAAAAGTTGATAAATTGTGATTGGAAAATTAAAACTGCAATTGTTTCTTTGAGTTTGAATTTATCAAAAGAAGATGCAGATAGAAAATTAGAATTGAATAATGGAGTTCTAAGAAAAGTATTAAATAAGTAGAGGGATAAATATGAAATTAACAGTTCTAGGTGCAGGTTGTTGGGGATTAACTTTGGCTTGGTTATTGACAGATAACTTTGATGAGGTTTGTATTTGGGGGCGACAGTGTGATTTGAGCGAAGATTTGATTCAAAACAAACACGCATCTAAACCGTTAGAAGTTCAGTTGAAAGAAAAAGTTGAGATAACATCAGATTTATCTTCTGCTATTAAAGATGCTGATATTATTTTGTCTGTTGTTGCCACTGCAGGCATGAGAGATGTTTGTGAAAATTTGAAAAAAGCCGGTATAAAATCTTCTCAAATACTTGTAAATGCTTCAAAGGGTATTGAATTAAATACATTAATGAGAATGTCGCAGGTTATAAAAGATGTTCTTCCTGAGCAAAAGGTAGCGATTTTATCAGGACCAACTTTGGCAAAAGAAGTTTTGCAAGGTAAACCTACTGCAGCTTCTGTTGCTTGTGAAAATATTGTTGATGCAAAATTTGTACAAGAACATTTGAATGTACCAAACAAGTTCAGATTATATTCAAACAAAGATGTTATCGGTGTTGAGCTTGGCGGTAGTTTGAAGAATGTTATAGCGATAGCATCAGGTTTTGCTCATGAGATGAAGTTGGGTGATAACTGTATGGGTGCACTTCTTGCAAGAGGTATGGCAGAAATTGTTAGAGTTAGTGTAAAATTAGGTGCAAGTCCTTCAACATTATATGGATTATCAGGTATGGGGGATTTGATTGCTACTTGTTCAAGTCCTATGTCTAGAAACTATACGGTTGGTTCTTTGTTAGGACAAGGAAAAAAGATTGATGATATTCTTGCAACTCTCGGGTCTGTTGCAGAAGGGGTAAAGACTTCTAAAGCAGTATGTGATTTAGCTGAAAAATTAGGAGTAGATGTGCCGGTATCAAGAGCAATTTATGATGCTGTTTATACTGATATAACACCTCAGGAAACATTGAGTAAATTAATGAATAGAAAATTAAAAGAAGAAGAAAACTATGATTAAATATGCAGTAAATTATTTGAAGAATACTTTTGTACCATTAAATGTGCCTGAAAATGTTGTGTTGGTTGATGGTCAATATATTTTGGCAAGAACAGAAAAAGGCGAAGAAGTTTTAAAAGTTCATATTGTGAATTCTGAAATTGCAAAATTATGGGAAAAGTCTAAGAATAAACCTGAATCTTTTGAGTATTTGAGAGTTTTATCAAAACAGGATTTGGCTACTTGGGAAGAAATAAAAAAAGATGAAGTAACTTCTTTCTTTAAATGTAAGGCATTGGTTGAAAAACTAAAACTTGTGATGAATTTGGTTCAATGTCGTATTACATTTGATAGACGCAAGATTACATTTTATTATACTGCTCCCGAAAGAGTTGATTTTAGAGAACTTTTAAAAGAATTAACTCAAGTTTTTAAACGTACAAGAATTGATTTACGTCATATTGGGGTAAGAGATGAAACCTCTATTATGGAAGGTACAGGAATCTGTGGAAAAGAATTTTGTTGTTGTTCTTTTAAACGAAAATTTGAACCGATAAATGTTAAATTGGCTCGAGATCAAGGTATGCCAATCACACCTTCAAAAATTTCAGGAACATGTGGACGTTTATTGTGTTGTTTGAATTATGAATACTCAAACTATATAGATGCTGCAAAAGGTATGCCACCAATTGGTTCTTCTGTTATGACTCCTAACGGTTTGGGTAAGGTTTGCTATATCAAGTTTTTGAATGGTATTGTTGCAGTTAAACTAGAAGATGGTAAAACTCATGAATATAAACAAAATGAAATTGATATGGTTGATGCAGATGTAAATGTTGATATTGATGTTCCAATTGTTCAGTCTTATGGTGCTGATGAAAAAGTTGATGCTAAACAACTAAAACAGTTAGAGGACGATAGAAACAGTTCTACAGGAAATGTATAAAGATTTTTAACTGTTATTACTTGTAATGGCAGTAATCCGTTATTGCGAAAAATCTTTGATTTTGAAGCAATCCATAACAATTTCCATCATTCTGTCATATTGAGCGAAAGCGAAATATCTCTAACAAACCTTGCATGAGATTCTTCGCCTACGGCTCAGAATGACGAATTGAACGTCATCTTGAGCAAAGCGAAATATCTCTAACAAGTCTTGCTTTGTGTGATGAGTGGGTGTTTTGGACTACTTCACTATCTCTCGTAATGATGTAAAAGTTAGTTATAGCTTGAGATATAGGCTAATAGTAGGAAATAAAAACGAGTCCCTTTTTATGCTAATTGTAAAGTTTTGTAACAAAAGTATATAAAAATGTTTACAAAAATATTTAGATAATGCATAATGATTGTGTAAGAAATAAGTAAGAAGGTTATAAAATAAACAACAACTATTACATCAGACATTAAGTCTAGTTAAACAGCTATTTACTTATTTACCCGTTAGATACTTATAAGGTATTTAACCAAAATCCAAAAACTATCACAATATATAATTTTGACTATACGCAGAGAACTTTTCGAGGTTTGTCGAACTGTTTATGTTGCCGATGGTTGCTGGATTTACAGCTAAAGGAATAACAACTAAATACAGGAAGTAAATATAATTTCGAAAGGAGATTGAAAGGTATGGCACTCACAATCAACACAAACATGGCGTCAATTCAGGCGCAACACGCATTGAGCAGTTCGACAAAATCATTGAACTCTTCAATTGAAAGAATGACAACAGGTTACAAAATCAATTCTGCAAAAGATGATGCAGCAGGTTTAGCAGTTGCAAACAAGATGAAAGTTAAATTATCATCAGTATCAGTTGCAGAATCAAATGTTCAGTTAGGTAGTTCTATGTTAGATACTATCGAAGGAAACTATGAAGTAATCCAAGACCACTTGCAACGTATTAGAGATTTGACCGAACAGTCAGCAAACGGAACTTACTCTTCAGATTCATTAACTGCGATAAGTTCAGAAATTAGTCAAAGATTAGATGAAATTACTCGTGTTGCAAATAGTACAGAATACAATGGTTTGTATTTGTTAAACGGTGATTTCGGTGAAAAAGGTAAAAAAGGTCTTGACCTTCAAGTAGGTATCACATCAAGTACAAATTCAGTTATCCACTTAGACGGTTCATTGTTCAATTCTATTCAAGCTTCAGCATTGACTTGGATGGTTAAAGCTAAGAATACTGATGGTAAAGATGTTGATGCAACAGGTATGAAACAACAAGAATTTGCTGATACTTGTGCTGGTCTAGGTACAAAAACAGGCTTAGAAGGAACTAAGGGTGCAAACCAAATGTTGGCTGTATTAGATAATGCGATAGCAACTATTACAGAAAGAACAACATTATTAGGTGCTACTCAAAACAGATTGGAATCAGCATCTGATGCATTACAAGTTCAATCAGATAACTTAACATCTTCATTATCTACAGTAAGAGATGCAGACGTAGCTGCAGAATCTTCAGCTTATATCTCAGCTCAGATTTTGCAATCAGCTTCAGCTTCACTGTTATCAACAGCGAACCAAACTCCATCAATTGCGTTGAACTTAATCTAGTAGGTATATAAATATGTTAAATAAACAAGAAAATATAAAAATCTAAATATAGCTGTTGATTGTGATATGAAACGGTAGGTTTTCGAAAGAAACTTACCGTTTTTTTTATAAAAAAGGTGAAAAATAACAATAATATTTTTAGTTTTTGAAATAAAATTCAATAATTTGTAGAAAAATTTGTAAATTTTTATAATTTTGCTTCTTTTTAATATTCTTTATAGTAGAATTGTTTTATGGACAGAAAAGAATTTTTAAACGTAAAACGAATAGTTATTAAACTTGGTACAAATGTATTAAGAAATGAAGATGGGGAAGTTGCTCTATCTAGGATATATTCTTATATAGAAGATATTTCAAAGTTAGTAAAATCAGGAAAAGAAGTTATTCTTGTAACATCTGGTGCTGTAGGACTTGGTAAAAAGAAAATTGGTTTATCAAATACTGACGGTGTTGCTTTAAAACAGGCTTGTGCAGCTATTGGACAAAGTAAGTTGATGTCTTTGTACGAAGAAGGCTTTGATACATACAATGTTGTCGCAGCACAAATTTTGCTTACTGAAGATGATTTTTCTCAAAGAAAAAAATATTTGAGTCTTAGAACGACTTTGAATAGATTGTTAGAAATGGGTGCAGTTCCTATTATTAATCAAAATGATACAGTATCTGTGATTGATTTTGATGATATGTTGAGTTCTGTTCAAGTTTGTTTTGCAGATCATGACAAATTATCAGCACTTGTAGCGAGTGAACTTGATGCTGATTTGTTATTGATATTATCTGATGTTGACGGGTTGTTTGATGCAAATCCTAAAGTTAATCCAAATGCAAAAATAATCAAAGAAGTAAAAGGTGTTACAGACGATATAAGGGCTTTAGGTACTGATGCCTCTGAAGGTGGTAGAGGTGGAATGAGAACGAAGCTTGAGGCTGCAAGACTTGTAACTCGTTTTGGCGGTAGAGTTCTTATTGCTAACGGTAAAATCCCTTATGTAATCAGTGAAATTTTTAACCAAAAAGATATTGGTACAATGTTTATACCAAATAACGAAAATCTATCAGAAAAGAAACGATGGATTGGTTATGCAACCAATATTTTTGGAAAATTAATTGTAAATAACGGGGCAAAAGATGCTATTCTTAACAAAGAATCCAGCCTTTTACCTATTGGAGTAATAGGTGTTGTAAACGATTTTAAAAAGGGCGAAGTTATATCTATTCATGATGAAAATGATGTTGAATTTGCTCGTGGTATTGTAAATTACAACTCAGAAGATTGCAGACGTATTATTGGTAACCATTCAAATGAAATTTTGAAGGTTTTAGGATTTAAAAATTACGATGCAATAATTACTCGAGATAACATAACAATTTTATAGAGGTGTTTGATGGATTTTATAGAAATTGCAAAAAACGCAAAAACTGCATCAATAAAAGCTCAAAAGCTTTCTAATGATGTAAAGAATTCAGCTTTGACTAAAATAGCAGAGAGTCTGGAGGCTCATAAATCTGAAATTTTTGATGCAAATAAACAAGATATGATTGAAGCAAAAGCTTTGTTAGACAGTGGTGAGATATCTCAAGCTATTTATAATCGTTTAAAGCTTGATGAAAATAAAATGCGTGATATGATTCAAGGTTTGATTGATATTTCAAAACTTCCAGACCCTGTAAATAAAAAGCTTATGGAAAGAGAACTTGACGAAGGTTTAGTTTTGACAAAAGTTTCTTGTCCTATAGGTGTTTTAGGGATTATTTTTGAAGCAAGACCTGATGTAATTTCTCAGATTTCGGCTCTTGCTATCAAATCTTCAAATGCAGTTATCCTAAAAGGTGGAAAAGAATCTACAAATACGAATAAAGCAATATTGGGAGTTATTAATTCTGCGTTGGATACGATAGAAGGTTTTCCTAAAAATATGTTAAATCAAGTATTCTCAAGAGATGATGTAAAAGAAATGCTTTCTGCGGACAAATATATTGATTTGATTATTCCTCGTGGCGGAAACTCTTTGGTTCAGTTTATAAAATCAAATACGAAGATTCCGGTTTTAGGTCACGCAGATGGTATATGTCATATATTTGTTGATGAAACTGCTGATTTAGAAATGGCAAAGAAAATTATTGTTGATGCAAAAACACAGTATCCTAGTGCTTGTAACTCAGTAGAAACTCTTTTGATAAGTGATAAATTTCAAAATGATAAAGAACTTTTGGATTCACTTGTTGATGCTGGTATCAAATTGATTGATAAACCTGAAAGTTGGCATAAAGAATATTCAGATAAGATTTTGGCTTATAAATATGTATCTTCTGTTGATGAAGCGATTGACCATATTAATGAATATGGTTCAGGACATACAGAATCTATAATTACTTCAAACAAAACAAATGCAGAACATTTTATGGATTTAGTTGATTCTGCGGGTGTTTATCACAATGCATCTACAAGATTTGCTGACGGGTTTAGATATGGGTTTGGTGCAGAAGTCGGTATTTCTACTAACAAAACTCATGCCAGAGGCCCTGTTGGTATGGACGGACTTGTAATATACAAATACAAGCTTAGGGGTTCAGGTGATACTGTAATCAATTATGTAAACGGTGAAAAACACTTTACTCATAAGGATTTGTTATGAAAATAGGTGTTGTAGGGCTTGGTTTAATAGGTGGCTCTATTTTTAAAAGCTTAAAGGCTCTAAGTTATGATGTAATCGGTGTTTCAAACTCTCAGACAGGAGAGAATATTTCTTCTGATTGGAGTATGTTGTCAGATTGCTCGATTGTGTTTGTATGCTCACCAATGAATAAAATTATTTCTGATTTAAAAAATTTAGAGCAGTATGTTTCGGAAGATACAATAGTTTCTGATGTTGCAAGTTTGAAGGAATTTGTTGTAAAAGAAAAATATAATTATAATTTTGTTCCTTCTCACCCTATGGCAGGTACAGAATTCTCAGGGTTTGAAAATTCTTTTGAGGGTTTGTTTAAGGGGGCAAAATGGGTCTTGACACCATTAAATAATATTGTTCCTGATGAGTTGAAACAAGTTATATCAGATATGGGTGCTAAAATTGTTGTAACAACTCCAGTTGAGCATGATGAGGCTGTAGCTTTGATTTCTCATATGCCACTTGTGTTGTCGCAGGCTTTGTTTTTGACGTCAGATGATAATGAGCTTGCAAAAAGACTTGCATCATCTGGGTTTAGAGATATGACAAGATTAGCCTTGTCTAGTGAAGAAATGGCTTGTGATATGGTAAAAATGAATTCTTCTAATATTCAAAAGTCATTGTTAAAACTTTATTCAAATATTGGAAGTTTGATAAAAGAAAATTACCCTGAAAAAATACATGATATAAAAGTAAAACGTTCAATAATGTATAAAGATGGTGTTAATAATTACCCTTGTGAGTAATTGAATTTTTATAATACCGGTATTATTTTTATACTATGACTACAATAATAGGTATAAAATTAACAAATAGATTAGAGTTATCTAGTGAGTTTCAAAATATAATTACAAAATTTGGTTGTGCAATAAAAACCCGTATAGGTTTGCATAGTACGTGTAGTAATGTTTGTGCAAATTGGGGAACAATACTTTTAGAGGTTATAGATGAGTCAAAAGTTAGTGAGATAAAACGAGATTTATCACGACTTGAGGGTGCAAGAGTCCAGTCAATGAGCTTGTAGAAAATTTATATGTTACTCAACTAACCAATCTATAAAAATTAGGTGCAAAAAACTTTAATTTTTTCAATAGTTTTTTGCTCTTAGGGTAAAAAACTTATTAAATTTTTGAAGTTTTTTACCCTAAGGGAAAGATTTAAAATTAAACAAAATAAAAAGGGAAACCACAAAGCGTTTTTCTACACACACTTCACGTATTTCCCTAAAAATCGGTTATTA
>CAKUVB010000062.1 GCA_934693215.1 uncultured Candidatus Melainabacteria bacterium | reverse complement strand
CACTTGTATTAACAGTTTCATTTAGACTATCATTAGATATTACAAATTCTTTTTTTATAACTTCAATACTATCCAATAAATTATTCAACAATTCTTTAAGTTCATTATTTGAACTTGTCGTATTATTAATATCATTATTAATAATTTCATTTTTTGTTGAAAGTATTATTTCAGAAACTTCATCTAACTTTCCTTTAATATCATTATTTAAGGTTGCATTATTATTTATAGAAGTATTTTGAAGTTTATCAATATACTCTTTTATCTGTTCTAAAGTTTCTCTTATATCATTAGATTGTTCTTTATTGTTATCAAGAACAACATTTTTATAATCTTGAATCGCTGATTGTATATTATTTAAATTTTGATTTAATTCTTCTTCTTTAAGTGAACTGTTATTGGTTAATTCATCTTTTAAAACTGATAAATTATACAACAAACCATTTAAAGAATTTTTGATTTCTTCGTTTTGAGAAGCTGAGCTATTAATAATATCCGTTTTAGCTTGTTCTAAATTACCACTTATAGTATTAATGGATTCTCTTATAGAGTTGTTATTATATGTATTGTTATCAATAATAACTGATTCTGTTTCTTTAACAGTTTCAGAAATATTATTCAATAAATTTGTTGTATTTGATATTTGTTCTGACAAATCCTGTTTCGCATAATCAATATTATTATTAATCATGCTAAATTTTTCGTTTTTATCCTCGTCATCTATTGCGATTTGATTAATAAGTTCACTAGTTACGCCTTTTACATCAGCTGCAATATTATCCAACTTTTGAGTTAAAGATTTTGTATTTTCACTAATATTCTTAGTATCTTCTATTTTATCATTTAGATTACCAATCTCTGTTCTAAGACTTTCTACTTCTCCAGAAATAAATTCTGTAGAACCTTGAATTTTTTCAGATAATTCACTTCTTGTATAATCTATATTCTTATTTATGTTATCAGCATTAACAGTACTTTTATCATTATCCGTTAGAAAATGATTAACAATCTCTCCTGTAACATTTTTTATTTCCGAAGAAACATTATCCATTTTTTCAGAAAGTACATCTGAACGAGATAGTAAATTAGAATTTACAAATTCACTTTTTTCAATCAAATTAGACTGAATTTCTGTTAATTTATCAGCTACATTTTCAGATTTTTTATTCAATTCATCTACTTTTGCAGATAATGAATTGTTAGATACTGTAATATCATCTTTCACTTCAGATATTTTTGAAACAATATCAGAATCATTATTAATAAAATAATTTGCAAGTTTATCTGTTACTGTTTTTACATCTTTAGACACTTCATCTAACTTTTCTGTAACTGTATTTGTATGAACTTGAACCTGTTCTGATACACCTGAAATATTACCTTTTATTTCTTCACTTAGTCCACCTAATTTATCGGTCAAATCAAGGTTTGCACCATGTAAGCCTGATAAGATTGCACTTTTTACTTCAAAAGCATTATTCGCTATTGTATCTAACTTTTCTAACCATACATCATTATTATCATTTACATTAGTTGATACTTCCGCAACAATACCACTTATAGCATTTGAAATAGCATCTAATTTTGACTGAATTACAATAATATCACCATCAGGCTGAACTTCTTTTGTTATACTATCGTTTATTTGATTCAAGGTTTCAACAATATTGTTCAATCTTGTATTCACATCTGAATTATTATTTCCAATATTTTCAAACAACGCATCTGATAAACGATGAATATCATTAGTAATTTCACCAATACGGTCATAAACCATATTGTTACTTTCAGTAACTGTAGCAGAAAGATTTTCTACAACAAATTTGATGTCAGCATCAACTGCTTCCATTTTATCTAATGCCATTTTTTGCACATCGTTATTTGCAAAAGCTGCTGATATAGATTCTAAATAATCATTTGTACTATCAATTTTAGCTTGCATATTCGCAACATTGTCAGACAAACGTCCTGTTGATTGGAACAATAATGTTGGCAACTCGGTATTTAAATCGCTAACTTTACTATACAAAGATTCTATTGTTGATTTTATATTATCAGAATTTGAAGAATACATATTTTTAAAATCTTCAGACAATGAGTTTAATGTTGTATAAATTTGTAAAACATTAGTAAGAATCTTATCCGAATTATTGTCATTATTTGCAATAACTCCCGCAAATAGTTCCTTTAACTCTTTATCTAAATCTGATAATTTAGTATCTACTTTTTCCGGAAATTCAAGAGAAATATTGTTCAAATGTCCACTCAAATTTGATACTAAACCAGACAAATTAGTAATATTTGCAGATATTTTTTCTACATTATTTTCAGAATTAGCAATCAATTCTGTTTTTAAACTTAAGGTCTGACCTGACAAATCGGAGATTGCAGAGCCAAGCCTATTTACATTATTTTCTGCAGCTGCAAGCAATGAATCTCTTAAAACATCATTATTTGGAGAAGCTTCTGCAATTTCTGTAGACAATCTTTCTACATTAGTGTTTATTTGCGAAATCAACTCATCTTTCATGTTAGTAGTTGTTTCAGACAAACCTTGAATACCTGCGGTTATTTTATTTACATTATTCTCAGAAATAACCATTAATTCGGTCTTTAAATCTGCAGTTATTGAAAATAAAGCATTAATCTTTTCAATAATTTCACTTACTGTTTCTTGAGAATTACCTCTTATTGTTAATTTAAAGCTTTCTAATTCTTCTTTCACATTTGAAATTGCACTATTAAACGCATCAATATTTTGAGTATTACCATTTTCTATTTTTAAACTCAAACCATGTGCAATATCTGAAATATGATTAATACTATCTGTAATACTAGTTGTACTATTTTTATCTACAGAATCTAGTTCGTTTTTTAACAACTCAAATTTTTGAGTTAACTCTGCTAATTGAAAATTAAAACTTTTAACAATCGCATTGAAGGTTTCTTTTGTTTCTGAAGATAATTTGTTTGAAGCTCCTTCTATTGCAGACTTTATTGAAGTTTCATTTTTTTGAATATTAGAATTAATTGCTTCTAAATTAGTAGAAAAATCAGCAAGATTCACAGCGGATAAAATTCGTTTCAAATCATTATTTGTATCCAATAAATCATTACAAATAATATTTGTTTCACTACCTATATCATTGATGATATTTAATAACTCTGACTTGAATTGTTTAAAATCAAAATCTCCTGTTGATTTTCTTACAACATCTTCCAAATAGTTTAACTGAGCCATGATTTGTTGACTCTTATCATCAGAAGAATTTAATACAACTTGTTTCAAATCATTTATTGCAGTCAATGAAGAATTAATTACTCCTGACAAATTTTCAATAGAACCTTTATCAGCGACATTTCCTATTGATGCTTGTAGTTGGTCATTTTTTGAAGCAATATTCAACAACAAATCTTGGGCTTGATTAAAATCTCCGATTGTTACAAGCTTGCTCAAACCATCATTAAATTCAGTATTCTTTTTATCAACCATTTGAATAGCTGACAAAATTGTATTAGATATTGTTTGAATATCCTCTATAGTTTTGCCATATCTATCACTCATATTTGAGGCAGCAAGTTTTTCAAAGCTTTCAGAAAGTTCTCTAAAATTACTGTTTATATTAAGAATAATACTCTCAAAACCATTGTTAATTCTTGTAATATCAAATTTTACGGTTGAAATAGTATTGATGATTTCTTTCTTATCAGTATCATCTGTTCTTAAAGATTCTAATCTCAATGTAATTTCTGTTAGAGCATCTTTTTGAGCAACAACCTCTTTTGAAAAAACGGCAAGATTTGTTGCTATAACATCGAATAATTTTTTAATCTCAGATGACTTCAAGGATTCTTCATCATTTTTTACCAAAGTATTAATGGCAGATTCTACTTCGGCAAATTTTGAAACAATAAAACCATGTCTTTCTTCAAGATTTGTTTTAACTTCACCAATCAACAACTTAATTAAATCCGCATTTTCGTCTAAATTTAGGTTATCAAGCTTAGTATTCATTGCTGTTAAAACTTTATCAACACCAGAAAAACTTAAAACACCTTGAGCTCTCATTGAATTAATTAAATTGGTAATTTTTTCAAAATTTGTTTTTATGTCTTCAATATTATTGATTTCTGCCATTTTTATATCCCATTTTGTATACAATTTCTCGTAAAAATTCTACCATAAACATAGCTTCGGTTAAATTTTTACCGCTACAAAACAGGCAATAGCGTAATATTTCTTAATTAATTAAATTTTTGCGAATAATTCTTTCAATTTTCTGAGAAGCATGTCCGTCACCATAAGGATTTTGGGCAACTAATCTAGTTTCTGATTTTTCCTTATTTAGAATTTTTTCACTATATTCTAAAATTTTGTCATAATCAGCACCAACTAAAGTTGACACACCTGCATCTACACCTTCTTTTCGTTCTGTTTCATATCGCATAACCAATGTCGGACAACTAAACGAAGGAGCTTCCTCTTGAATTCCACCAGAATCGGTCAATATCAATTTGGCATGTTTCATCAAATAAACCAAATTTGGATAATCTAAAGGTTTTAATAATTTAATATTAGCTAGATGACCTAATCTTGAATGAATTTTATCTTTTACATTTGGATTTGGGTGAACAGGGATAACAAAAGTATGATCAACATGCTCTGTTGCTAAATAAGATATTGCTTCAATAATCCTATCTATTCTTTCGCCATGATTTTCACGTCTATGAGCTGTTATCAAAACTAATTTGTCATCAATTGTTATATTTTGTTGTTCATAAAAAGTCTTTGATTGTTCAATAACATCATCAGACAAACAGAATAGGGCATCTATTACAGTATTTCCAACAACATTAATCTTTTTCTCATCAATATTTTCCTTTAATAATGCAGTTTTATTAACCTCTGTTGGAGCAAAATGAATTTCTGCAACACGACTAGTCATTTGACGCATAACTTCTTCTGGAAACGGTTCATATATATCATAAGAACGTAAACCGGCTTCCACATGATAAACTGGGACTTTATGATAAAAGCTTGCTAAAGCACCACATAAAACCGTCATGGTATCACCTTGTACAATAGTTGCATCTATTTCATGAGTATTAAACACTTCATCTAAAGATGTTAAAATCTTAGTCTGAACTCCAGCTAGAGATTGGTTTTCTCTCATGCAATCAAGATTAATATCAGCTTTTAAACCAAAGTATGCAAGCGTTTGGTTTGACAATTCTTTTTGTTGTTCGGTATTACAAATCAAGACATTGTAATCTTGCGGATACTTTTTTAGTTCTAAAATTACCGGTGCCAGTTTAATAATTTCTGGTCTTGTTCCAAATATAAAAATAATCGTTTTCATAATATTTTGATTATAAGATAAACATAACTCATGATACAATAGCTAAATGAAAGAAAAAATTATTGTTAGTGATTTCGATGGCACAATTACAAAAAAAGATACTTTATCTACGTTTTTGGAGTTGTATGCCGATAAAGAATGGTTAGTTATTGAGGATAAATGGGTCAAAGGAGAAATTGGTTCTGCGGAATGTCTGCAAAAACAGTTTGATTTAGTAAACAATTTATCGCCGGAATTGATTGATTCTTTTGTAGAAACAATGGAAATTGATGATTATTTTGAAGAATTTAACAAAGTTCGCTTGAAAAATAATGTTGATTTTTTAATTCTTAGCGATGGATTAGATTATTTTATTAACAGAATTTTACAAAAACATGATATTGAAAATGTCAAAATTGTTTCAAACCATGCTGAATTTAAAAATGACAAATTTTTAATATCTTTTCCAAACCAAAATAGCGATTGCATAAAGCATTCAGGAACATGTAAATGTAATGTAATAAAAAATCTAAGACAAAATTATAAAGAAATTTATTACATTGGAGATGGCACATCAGACATCTGCGTAGCTGATAAAAGTGATTTTTTATTTGCAAAATCAACTCTTTTGAACTATTGTAAAAAAATAGGATTAAATTGTATCGAATTTGGAACTTATAAAGAGGTAGTTAATTATGATAGACTTGGATTTAATATCTGATGAGGAAATTAAGCAATTAGACAAAGAATATTGCTCTTGGGGTGATACTGTTCACTATTCTAAAGACCCTAAAGTTTTTAGAGGGTGTGAAGGTTCATACATGTTTGACTCTAAAGATATACCTTATTTAGATTTACAAATGTGGTATGCAGCTTGTAACTTTGGATACAAAAATAAAAGAGTTATGAACGCAGTAATGGATCAAATGAACACATTACCACATCTTACTCCTAAGTTTTTATATGACTACAAAGCTTTATTATCAAAGAAAATTGCAGATTTAAACTACGAACGTTTTGGAGAAAAAGGCAGAGTTCATTTTAATGTTGGCGGTGCTCAAGCTACAGAAGATGCTATAAAAATCGTTCGAAACTATACAAAAAGAAATGGCATGTTCGCTTTTCAGGGTGGATATCATGGTCGAACAATGGCTGCAACAGCAGTTACTTCTAGCTTTAGATACAGAGAAAAATACGGGCATTTTGGAGATAGAGCTCAATTCGTTCCATTCCCATACTGTTTCAGATGTCCTTACGGCATGAAATGTGAATCTTGTAATCATTTCTGCATAAAACAATTTGCTAGAAACTTTGATAGCGAATACAAATCATTCTACGACCCAAAAACCGGAGAAAGTGAATATAAAGCATTTATCGCAGAACCTATTTTGGGTACAGGTGGTTATATTGATGCTCCAAAATGGTATTTTAAAGAATTAAAAGAAATACTTGATTCTAAAGGAATCATGCTTGTTATTGATGAAATCCAAATGGGTATGTTCAGAACAGGTAAGCTTTGGGCTATTGAGCATTATGGAATAACTCCTGATGTTATGACATTTGCTAAATCTATTACAAATGGTATGAACCCATTATCTGGTCTTTGGGCTAAAGAAAAGTTCATAGCTCCAAATGTGTTCACTCCAGGTAGTGCTCACTCAACATACTGCTCAAATCCTCTTGGAGTAAGAGCTGCTCACGAGGTTATGTCTATTGTTGAAGAAGAACAAAATCAACTTGAATCTGAAATAGCAAGAAAGAGTAACAAATTCAAAGCCGGATTAAACTACTTGAAATCAAAATACGATTGTATTGGTGATGTCGGTGGTATTGGTTTTGCTCTAAGAATTGAATTAACTCAAAAAGATGGTATAACACCAAACAGAGAACTTTGTGATGCTATGCAAGAAGAAGGCTTAAAAGGTGATTTGTCATACAATGGCAAAAAATGTGGTCTTGTTCTTAACAATGGTGGCTTCTACAAGAACATCATTACGTTAGTTCCACAGTTATACATTTCAGATGATGAAATTGATATGGCAATAGACTTACTAGATCAATTATTTAGCAGGTTAACAAAATAGTGTCTTTGAATTTTGAACTAATACATGAAACTCCATGTAAAAAAGCTATTCTGCTTTTTCATGGAATGACAGGTAGTCCTTTTGAACTCAAAAAATATGGTCAATTTTTGTTTGCAACAGGTTATGACGTGTATGCAGATTGTTTACCTGGACATGGCGACAAAGTTGAAGAAATATACACTGTTACGTATCAAGATTGGTTAAATTTTGCCTATGAACGATTTGAATACTTAAACTCCAAATATGACGAGGTTTTTGTTTCAGGTCTGTGTCTTGGTGCGGTATTAGCTTTAGGGGTTGCTGAAAAATACGGTGAGGAAGTTTCAGGTATCGTTTCTTTATCAACTACATTATTTTTAGATGGTTGGAGATTACCTTGGTATAGTTTTTTAATGCCAATAGCACTATCTACTATGATACGATTCTATTATAACTATCCGGAATGTGAACCTCATGGAATCAAAAACCTAAAAACAAGAAAAATAGTGAAAAAACTTTTGGAAAAATCAGATGTTGGAATGAATTATTTTCCAATGAGTGCAATTTACGAACTTCTTAAACTCTCAAAAGTTGTTCGTAAAAAACTTAAAGAAATTAATGTTCCAATACTATTAATTCATTCAAAAGAGGACGATTTAACCTCTCCAAAAGGGGCTTATTTAGTATATAACAAAATATCTTCTCAAGATAAAAATTTAATCATTCTGGAAGATAGTTATCATATGGTTCTGTACGATAATGAGAAAGAATTTGTCTATAATAAGTGTCTAGAATTTTTTGATACTCATTGTAAAATTCTTCAGGAGAAAAAGACAGTATGTTGTTAAGTTCTATTTTTATTGTATTTGGGTGTTTATTTGTTCTAGCATTAGTTACAGGTAAATTATATGTTTTTAAACTAAAAGATACTATATTTGTATCAAACTACATTGCATTAATGACTGCATTTATTGGAATGTATTGTGTTACAGGCTTTATACTAATGTTTAAAGAACCTTTTATTCAGTTAAAGCTTTTATTATTACTTTTTTCATTATCACCATTTATTTTAGGACAATTTGCAGCATATAAAACCGAAAAGTTTTTCACTTTATTACAAATACTAATAATAATAGCGAGTATAGTTGTATGCCTACACTTTTTTTAGATTTTGACGGAGTTTTATATGATACATTAAAAGAAGCATACATTCTTTGTAGATATGTATGTGAAGGAATTGATTTATTTGCCCCCATAGAACAAGATATTTATTCAAAATTTTACAAATACAAATACCTTGTATTCAATTCATGGCAATATTTATATTTAATGAAATCTATTACATCTAAAGATATAATTTCTAGCTATAATTCTTTTTTACAAAATAGAGATTTAAAACAAGAAGAAGATTTTGAAGATAAATATTTAAAAGCCAGAAAATGGCTACTTGATAATCATTCAGACTACGTTGATAAATTAGAAAGTAAATTCCCATTTTTAGATATGGTAAAGAAATTACAAAACAAATATGACATCTTGATTGTTTCTCGAAAAAATAATTTTGCTATACAAAGAAAAAATACAGGGTTTAAAATCTATGGAAAAGAAGAATTATCTAATGTTATAGATAAAGCTGAATTCATAGAAAAATACATGAAAGATAACAACGTAGAAAAAGGTTTCTTTATTGATGATAACTCTCACAATTTAACCCCTTGTGAAAACATACCGAATTTAACTTGTTTACTTGCAGGTTGGGGAAATATTGCAATTAACGAAAAAGGACTTTCTCAAGAAGAAATTTATCAAATATTAAACAAATAACCAGCAAATTTTATTTTTAGAATATATAAAAATCATAGATTCAAACTTTTTGATAAAACTTGGTTACACTACCAC
>CAKUVB010000061.1 GCA_934693215.1 uncultured Candidatus Melainabacteria bacterium | reverse complement strand
TATGTATATGTTGCATCAGTTGCATTGGGTGCTGATAGAGGTCAAACTCTTAAAGCGTTCCAAGAAGCTGAAGCATACGATGGACCATCAATCATCTTCGCTTATGCACCTTGTATCGCTCACGGTATCGATATGAGTAAAACTCAAACTGAACAAAAACGTGCTGTTGAAGCTGGTTACTTCCCATTATACAGATATAATCCAGCTAACGAAACACCATTCACTTGGGACGCTAAAGAACCTAAAGGTAGCTACCAAGAGTTCATCAAATCAGAAGGTCGTTATAAATCATTAGTAAAAACAAATCCTGAACATGCTGATGAATTATACGCACAAGCTGAATCTGATGCAGCTAAGAGAATGGCAGTATATAAATCAGTTGGTGAATTGATGAAATAATGATTATTAATCATTCATAAAATTGACAGACCTGAGAAATTCTTCTCAGGTCTGTTTTTATTATCTAGAATTCCGTACTTAGATACGGAATCTGTCAATGCTGATTATTTATATATTAAAAACTGATTTTTTTGTTACAAAAATTTATTAAAATATATTTTAAAAGCAATTTTAAAAGATAAAAACACTTTATAAATATATAAAGTTAGTTACTAAATGGTGAATTATGTCTATAGATGCAACTTCAAATGTCTTTGATTCTATGCGTACGAAAGTTTCTCCTAAAACTTCAGTACAGCCATTTACGGCACAACCGCATCTAAAACCTATTCCTGAAGATACTTATTCGTTTTCAGAAGGTATGGGTGAAAATCTGAAATTCTCCAAAGAAAAATCTTTATCAGGTCCTGTTTTTGATGGAACTTTAAATGGTAAAAAATCAAGTTTTAAAATTATTGGAAATAATAAGGCTACATACTATGAAGGTTTGATTGATGATAAAAAGCTTTTATTAAAATGTGAAAAAAATCTCTATACGGGTAGTTATGGAGATGAAAAAGTAATTTTATATGCTGATTTTAATGAGCCAAGCAAATTAAGTGATTTTTATAATTGTAAATTAAGAGGAAAAACATTTAAGCCTGATTATTTTAATATAAAAGGAAATATTGGCGAAAAAGAAATAAATATAAATTTGCCAAATGCTCAAATTCCTCAAGATGAAGCTGAAAAAGATATGGTATCACTTTTGTTATTTGATAATGGATTAGAGGCAAGAACTTTTGATGGTGAAATTGTCGGACTTGGATATTCTACTGCTGCAAAAGGCGATATCCAAAAATCAATGAAACGTAGAAATGATACCTATAAAGAAGATATTAAACCTTTAATATCTCAGGGGTCAGGTCTTGTAATTGGTTCTGTTGTAACGGCTTTGATGGCTAAATTAATTCATCGTAAGCCTTAAATATTTTAATTTTTTAAAGCATAAGCATAGTTTGAGAGATACCTTAAACCCATTAATGGTGCGTGTTTTTTTAGTACATAATCTGTAGCTTTGTTATATAGCTCAAATTCACCGTTAACTGTCATACCATCAGCTAAATCATATTGTTCTAGTTTATAATTAGTAAATTCCTTTGAAACATTAGGTTTTTTATCTATTTTTTTTGAAACAAGTGAAAATTTTCCATCTTTATCAAATGCAATAACTTGATTTACAGGAGTGTTTAGTACCGCAGAAACGTCAGCAGTACTTATAGGTGTTCCTGATGGGTGTCCATGCATTAATATAGAATAATCTTTATTGAACTGTAGATTTTCAATACAATCAAGGCTACAGCTATTTGTATCTCCTAAAATTTCTGCAATTACTTTATTTTGTTTAGTGTCGACTAAAACTGTATGTTCATACGGTTTATCAGAATGTAAAGCATCAACACAACGTTTTCTTGCATAAGTGAACAAATCTTTAGTTGATTCAAAATCTCTTTTTAGAGGTTCAATCATCTGAGATGGGGGTTTTTGTGGTAATTTTGTTGGTTTTATTTTTTTTGAAAATAAAAATGAGGGTAATATTGAAAAATTCATACTTAATAAAAACCTGTGAAAAAATATTTTTGCTAGTATGTTTATTTTTTAATCTTCAAACCAATCTATTAGTGATTTACTATCTCCAAAATTTATTTTTAATTGGTTAGTTATGGAGTTGTCTAAAATAAAATGAAGTCCCACATTGTGAGCTAAAGGTTCTTGTTTAATTCCAAGCTCTTTACATTTCTTGCTTGATAGATTTTGTTTTTCAAAGTCATAAACATTAGAATAGTTTAAACCTTTGTCAACACATGCCGGAACAACAAGTTTATTATTTTTGTCAAAAAATGCTAAACCATGAGTTCTGCAAATTAATCCTCTAAAATTATAAACAACGCATCTTTTATTGATTAAAAATGGACATTTATATAAGAATTTATTATTCGTTGTGTTGTTTTTTTGTGCTTGTTTAATTTGAGAGATATTATTATTCAATTCGTTTATAATTTGTGGAGTTAGTGATTTTGAACCATACATAATATATGCAAATTCCAATTCTGAAAACGGATATTCACCTTTTTCGCAACAATGAGAACAACCTTCTTTGCAACAAATATATGGAGATTGTTCTTGAAAGAATTTTTCTAATTTTGGCATTAGATATGCTAAATATAACTCATATTTTTTTATTTCATTAATATCAATCATTTTCATATCTTAACATAGTTTTTAATCTTTTGTTGATAGTAAACAAATGATAATGAATAATTAATTTTTCATTAAGATAATTAAGATTTGCGATTTTTTGGTATACATTTGTATTGTTAAGATAAATAAGGAGGATTATATGAGTATTAAACCGTTAATGGACAGAATAGTTATTAAAGTTATTGAAGATACAGAACAAACTTCTGGTGGTATATTTATTCCTGATAGTGCAAAAGAAAAACCTCAAAAAGGTGAAGTTGTTGCAGTTGGCGAAGGCAAAATGAACGACAACGGCGAAAGAGAGCCAATGGACGTAAAAGTTGGTGATGTTGTTCTTTATGCTAAATATGCAGGAACAGATATCAAAATGGACGGTGTAGAATATAAAATCTTATCAATAAAAGATGCATTAGCAATTATCGACTAGATTTTTGAAGTAAATAAGAGTTAAGTTAATAATCAAGAAAGGATTATAAAAATGGCAAAACGTATTGTTTTTGAAGAAGAAGCTCGCAAAGCTCTTTTAAAAGGTATTGATGCTGTTGCAGATGCTGTTAAAGTTACATTAGGACCAAAAGGTCGTAACGTTATATTACAAAAGAAATTTGGTGTTCCACAAATCGTTAATGATGGTGTAACTATCGCAAAAGAAATTGAACTTGCTGATGGTTTGGAAAATTCAGGAGCACAATTATTAAAAGAAGTTTCATCTAAAACTAATGATGTTGCTGGTGATGGTACAACTACAGCATCAGTTCTTGCTCAATCTATTGTTAGAGAAGGTTTAAAGAACTTGACTGCAGGTGCTAATCCAATGTCTATGAAACGTGGTATTGATAAAGCTGTAGAAGTTGCAACTGCAAAAATTAAATCAATGGCTAAACCTGTAAATACAAAAGAAGGTATTGCTCAAGTTGCTACAATTTCTGCTGGTAACAATCCTGAAATTGGTGAACTTATTGCAGAAGCAATGTCAAAAGTTGGACACGACGGTGTTATTACTGTTGAAGAGTCTAAATCTTTTGGTACAAACCTAAAAGTTGTTGAAGGTATGCAATTCGACAAAGGTTATATTTCTCCATATTTCGTAACTGATGCTGAAAGAATGGAAGCAGTTCTTGAAGATGCTTACGTATTATGTGTAAATAAAAAAATCAACTTGATATCAGATTTAGTACCGGTTTTGGAACAAGTTGCCAGAGATGGTCGTTCATTATTGTTGATTGCAGAAGATGTTGAAGGTGAAGCTCTTGCAACATTAGTTGTTAACACAATGAGAAAAGTTTTAAGAGCAGTAGCAGTTAAAGCTCCTGGTTTTGGTGACAGAAGAAAAGCTATGTTAGAAGATATCGCTATCCTAACAGGTGGTCAAATGTTTACTGAAGAACTTGGTATCAAGCTTGAAAATATCACTACAGATATGATGGGTAAAGCTAAACGTGTAACAGTAACAAAAGACGAAACAACAATCGTTGTAGGTGATGAAACAAAAGTTGCTGTTCAAGAAAGAGTTGGCTTAATCAAGAAACAAATAGAACTTTCTGATTCAGAATATGATAAAGAAAAACTACAAGAACGTATGGCTAAACTTTCTGGCGGTGTTGCAGTAATCGAAGTTGGTGCAGCAACAGAAGTTGAATTAAAAGAAAGAAAACTTAGAATCGAAGATGCTCTAAATGCTACAAGAGCAGCTAACGAAGAAGGTATTGTTCCTGGTGGTGGAGTTATGTTGGTAAGAGTTCAACAAGAACTAGAAGACAAACTAAACTCTTATAATTTCGATTCAGATGATGAAAAGAGTGGTTATAAAATTCTAATGGCAGCATTAGATGCTCCTCTAAGAGCTATCGCTTATAATGCTGGTGCAAAATCAGATGTTGTAGTTGATAATGTAAGAGCTGGTAAAGATGCTTATGGTTATGATGCTCTACTTTATAGATATGTAGATATGTTTGAAGCTGGTATCGTTGACCCTGCAAAAGTTACTCGTTCAGCTTTAGAAAATGCGGCATCTGTTGCTTCTATGTTATTGACAACAGAAGCTGCTGTAATTGATATTCCGGAAGAAAAAGCTGCTCCTGATATGTCAGCAATGGCTGCAGGTATGGGTGGCATGGGAGGTATGATGTAATTCAATTTACATCATAAATCCGAATGTAAATATTAAAGGCGAGGCTTTTCAGTTTCGCCTTTTTTTGTTATAATAAGGGTATGAAAAAGAGTATCGTTTTATTTATGGTTCTATTAATATCAGGATATGTTCAAGCTGAAGAAATTCATCTTGATGCGACAGAGCCTATTGAAAAGAATATAAATTTGGAAACTCCAGATAAGAATGTTATGGAGAGCAGTCCTCAAAAATTGAAAAATTCAGGTTTTGTGTTGCAAAATAGTATTGCTCCTGTAAATGGGTTGAAATACAATAGTCAAATTCTTATTGAAAAACCTCAAGTGAAATCTGATACAACAATGAATGAAGAACCTACACAAACAATGTATTATGATGGACAAACACAAACTGATTCAACTATGCCTTAATTTTGATGGTGCAATAGAAACTTATCCTTTTGATGAAAATAACGTAGTTATAAGGCATAAAGCTAATAACAAGTGGTTTGCTTTGATTTTTTATTTAAATAACAAGTTGTGTGTAAATCTAAAATCTGAGCCTTTAGACTCAGTATTTTTAAGGGATTTATATGATGAGATAAAACCTGCTTGGCATATGAATAAGACTCATTGGATTATGGTAGAAGTAGAATATATTGATGAAGAATTGTTGTGTAATTTAATTAAAAAAAGTTATGAATTAACTATCCTTAAGAAAAGAAAAAAATAATATACTTAGAATTATGAAAACATTTTATGCTATTATATAGTTGAAATGAAAGATAAAAAAGGAGGATTCTTATGTATCATGTTTATACAATAGATAGAGAAAAACCAGATTTTTCAAAAACTGCAATGGGTGATTTTAGAGATTTTGATGCTGCGTTAGAAAAAGCAGAAAAATGTATTGAAAACAAGCCAGAACTTAGATATGTGATAGAAGAAACTGACGGGCATGTGAATAGTTATGGTGATTTAATTGCAAATGTTGTAGTTGAAAGCGAATAAAACAAAATAAAATATAAAAATGTAAAAAGAGGTATTTTGTAATCTTACAAAATACCTCTTTTTTTATAACAAATTTTTAATTCGTTTGTAGTTTAAAATTTTAACAAAAATTTACATATAAAATTTGATATATTTATTGGCAAAAAAGGTATAAATTTTATAGATATTTGCATATTTTTTGTATAATTTATCAAATTTTAAATAAAATTTATTCAAAATTAAAGTTTTTTCAAAAAATAAAAAGTGTATATAAAAACTTATATATTGACAAATCCTCAAAAAAATCTAAACTAAAAAGAAACGGATTAATAAATGTATTTTTTACACTAATTCAAGTTAAGGAGGTTAATACATGAATATAGCTTTTAGAGCAAGCATTGGAGTAGTTACACAAAATCAACCGAACTCAAAACCTTCGATAGATAATAATAAAAATGTAACGAAGACACTTAATCATAATAATGCAGATAGAGTTTTGTTAGATAAAAATTATGGAGCTTTGCAAACTAGAAACTTAAAAGTTGCGTTCAGAGGACTTCCTGCACCTTTAGGACCTCAAGGTCCTTCTTTAGAACAAAAGGTAATGGGGCTTTTAGATACTCTTCATTCAAATGAAGTAATCCTTGTAGGTTCAAACTTAAAAAAATCATTGAAAGATTTAGAAAATCATATTGATAAAATAGACAAGAATAAAAAAATAATTTCGCCTTTTCGCAAAGTTATTAAAAAAATATTTTTCTTACGAGAACCTAAGGCTGAACAAACAATTGCTTTTACTAAAAATGAAGGAGATAAAGAGTTTACTAATTTAAGTGATAAACTTGCTTTTATAAAAACTGGTGAACAGGGTCAAAAGTACTTTGTGAAACCTAATGATACTATATATGTATCAGACAATGATATACTTTTAACAAATAATCATAGTCTTAAATTTGATAATAAAAATAAAGCAGTGCCTAATAATATAAAAGAGAAATATGCAACTACTATAGATGTACAAAATGAAACAGAAAATTCTATTAAACGCATAAATAAAAACACTTTAAAGAAATATTCTTATGATCCAAATAACGGTAAACCTCCAATAAAGTTTGCAGATATAGGAGGTATGAAAGATGCAATTAGGGATATGAAAGAAACTATTGTATATCCAATCAAGTATCCAGAGTTAAAAAGTCAAAAAAATATGAATAAGGCTGTATTACTTGAAGGTCCTCCAGGAACAGGAAAATCTTTGCTAGGAGAAGCTACAGCTAACGAAAGTGGTGCTTATTATAGATATATAAAGGGTTCAGAACTTGACGGTAAATATGTGGGCGAATCAGAAGCAAATGTAAGGGCTGTTGTTGCAGAGGCAAGAGATAATCAACCTGCTATTATTTTTATCGATGAAATTGATGCAATTGGTAAAAAAAGAAGTGGTAAAGATGTGTATGGAGATAAAGCTTTAAACACTTGGCTTGCCGAAATGAGCGAATCTGAAAAACGTGGCGATGATATTTATTTTGTTGCAGCTACAAATAATAAAGAGGTTCTAGACTCTGCTTTAACAAGAGCTGGTAGATTTGGTAAAATTATACATATTGGAGAACCTGATTTAGAGGGTACAAAACAAATTTTTGATATACATCGAAAAGGTGTACCTTTTGATGAACATTTCAATGTAGAAAAATATTCAAAAGAACTACATAAAAATAAAGCTGTCGGAGCAGATATTTCTGCAGCTGTAGAAGATGCTGAGAAATTTGCAAAACGAAGAGAAGGTATTTATGAAAAAATTGATGCAGGAACATATACTCCAGATGATATGAAAAATCTAAGAGTTAAAGATGAGGACTTTGATAAAGCTATTGAAGAATTATCGAAAAGAAAAGAACTTACAGGAGGCAAACAAACTTTAGAAATAGGGTTTAACTCAAAGAGGTATCATGAATAAAAACTACTAACACTTCTTATAAAAAACGAGACTAGGTATAAAACCTAATCTCGTTTTTCTTATATTTCAATAATTAAAGATTTATTATGAAAAATATCTTTTTAATAAACCTTCAAAACCTTGTCCATGACGAGCTTCATCTTTTGCCATTTCATGAACTGTATCGTGAATAGCATCTAAGCCTAATTCTTTAGCTCTTTTTGCGATTTCCATTTTACCCGCACAAGCACCAAATTCAGCTTCTGCTCTCATTTCTAGGTTTTTCTTTGTAGAAGTTGTTAAAACATCACCTAATAATTCTGCGAATTTTGCAGCGTGTTCTGCTTCTTCAAATGCATATCTTTTGTATGCTTCTGCAATTTCAGGGTATCCTTCTCTTTCAGCTTGTCTAGACATTGCAAGGTACATACCAACTTCTGCACATTCGCCTGTAAAGTGAGCATTTAAGCCTTCTAAAACTTCAGAATCAACACCTTTAGCAACACCTACAATGTGTTCTGTAGCATATTGTTTAGTGTTTTCGTCAACTTCTTTGAACTTATCTTTACCAGCACCACAAACAGGACATTTGTCAGGTGCAGTACCTTCTGCTGTATAACCACAAATAGTACATACAAATTTCATAATAATAACCTCCAACTGTGTAATATCAACGTTTTTCAGATCAATTGATATATAAAAACTTTTTAAGTAAATGCTTTTTTTAGATAAAGATAGAGTTATAGATTTTTCCGGTTCGACTCCATAATATCTATTCTAAATATGAAAAAATATGCCGATGGCCACTCTGCCGAGAAAAATGATTAAGTATCATTTTTCGAGAGGTAAGAACCGGTATGCGGTTCGACTCCATAATATCTTTTCTTAAATATGAAAAAATATGCCGATGGCCGGAGTCGAACCGGCACGTGGTTGCCCACACAAGATTTTGAGTCTAGCACGTCTACCAATTTCATCACATCGGCATATTTTAAATTGTCAAATGTTCATTAAAAAAAATCAAATGTTTGTTTGAAATTTATCTTCCTATAGGATACCAAACAAATAATAAAATTTCAAATATTATTTTACTTTTTAAAAATAATCATTAATGAATAATACATAAGGTGTGTTTTTATCTGATATTAACGGAGATAATGGCAATGATGAAATTTATTAATTGTTTTTTGGTACTTATAATATCTATTTTTTGTTCGCTACATGCTTCAGCCGCAATCATGCAAGGTGGAGTTAGCGAAAATTCTTCTGTTCAACAAAAATATAACAGAGTAATTGATAAGAAAACACAAATTCCTGTCACTGGTGCAAAAGTTAGAATTCCGCAAATTGGGTATTCAACTTATACTGATAATTATGGAAAATTCTCAGTTCCAAGCTATACTCCGCAAAATAGCATATTATCTGTTCAAAAACAAAACTATAAACCTTTTTCAATTACGATTAATGAAAAGAATATTGGCAAACCACTCAGTATCGGCATTGAAAAATCAAACAAGTTTGATATTGTAATAGATACAGATATTTATCATATTGGAGATGATAATTATTCAAATGCATCTGCAAATGCAAGTCAATTCCGTAGTAAAGCTGTAGGTCCAGTTTATCGTAAATCTTTTTTCATGCCTGCAGCTACTA